>CAIXIN010000192.1 GCA_903919545.1 uncultured bacterium
AGTATCGACAATGTTGAGCGACTGTCTCATTGGCTTTCACCATAAAGTCTTCGATCAACATCTCAGCTTCTCCTCGTATACGAGGTTGGATATCAGTAACTTCTCCTTGATCATTGACCGTGAATTTAGATTCTACCGTATCAAAATCAATGGCTCCTTTTGCTTCTCTATTCATTCTGATCACATGAGCTAAATCTCTCATCTTCATCAACATCTCTTTAATATTTCCCGGGAACTCAATAGGTTCATTATTGAAGACCTGATTGACTTGAGTATAGGTACAGCGTTTCGCAGAATGGATCACAGAAGGATGGATATCATAATCTGAGACATTCCCAAAAGCATCGATGGTCATCTTACATGTCAAGGTCAAACGATCCTCGCCTTCCATCAGTGAACATAATCCGTTAGATAATTCAAAAGGCAACATCGGAACTACCCTATCTACCACATACACTGAGGTCGTTCGATTCTGGGCTTCTAGATCGATGGGACTATTCATCGTGACATAATGACTCACATCTGCAATATGGACATACAGGGTCGTAGTATCGCCATTAGAGCTAATATGGATCGCATCATCGAAGTCTTTCGCGTCTTCCCCATCGATGGTGATGACACTGTCTTCTCGATAATCAACTCTTCCTTCCAGATCTTCTTGGCTTACTTTTAAACTCATCTTATCCATAGCTTTGTGAACAGATTCAGGAAATTCTAAAGGTATACGATGGGTCAATAAGATCCCTAAGATATCAGCTCCAGGATCATTCTCATGACCTAAGATTTTATTTAGTTTTGTTTTTAAGACATCTCCATAAGTAAGCACATCTAAAAGGATCAGTTGTCCTTCCCCAAAAAGATGAGCCTCTTCTAATACCACAGGCACTAAGATTCTTCTATCTTTGGGCAATAGTTTCCCATGATGATAAACAGCCACCAATTGACTTAGGTTACGTTTAAGGACCTTTTTAATTTCCCCCATCGTAGATCCATCATTAAGTTCTTTGACTTTGACTAAGACTTCATCCCCATGCATAGCCGTATGAAACTTGTCCTCATGGACATAGACATGCTGATCCTCACTATCCACAAACCCATAACCTTTAGGATTTACAGATAAGATCCCTTTGATAAAGTCTGCATCTTCGATCAATACGATCTTTTGTTTATTGGTAAAGGTAATGATGGCTTCGTCTTCCATCTGATGGATCATCATTAAAAAACCATGCATATCACTAGAGTATTGCAGGTTGAGTTTATTCGCCCATTCTTGAGCTGTATAAGGTTTAGTTTGATTCTGAATCAATTCTAGAAATTCATTTTGTGAGATCATGTGTCCCCCTTAGAAGCAAAAAGACCTTGCGGTCTTTTAGATGATTTGTACAACGATAACCAAGACAAAGAAAGCGATACCAAGTACTAAGGTCGACCTTGAGATAAACTTCTCAGCGCCTCGTTCTTTTACGTTCGCAAACAGATTCAATCCACCGCTTCCTGAGAATGCGCTACTGATCCCATCTGATTTCCCACTTTGAAGTAAGGATAAGAGAATCAAAGATACAGCAACCACCATCAGTACAAATTCAGTTATTACTTTTACAAAAGTCGTCATGTTAACTCCTTAATAGTGCTTAACCATTATAAACCAAACATTTATCTTTTACAAGTTTGTCTTAATTCATTGATGCGATGTTTTCATCGTAATAGAAAGGTCCCCACATATGTCCATCAGGATCACTAAAACTACGTCCATACATATAAGGCAGATCTTCGATCGGACTAGGTTCTATCGCACCCAATTCAAGTGCTTTATTGGTGATAAGATCGACTTCTTCTCGTGATTCTACACTAAACGAAAATATCGCTTGGACTTCTGTATGTGCATCGACGATACGTTTCTTCGTAAAGTCACTAAAACGTGCGTGTTCAAGGATCATCAAGGTGATAGATCCTAAAGTAAGACCCGCAGAATGTTCATCATGAAAAGCTTCGATAAGTTTAAACCCTAATGCAGTATAGAAAGAGAGTGATCGACTAAGATCAGATACAGGTATATTTAAATAGATATGGTTCATAGTTTTCTCCATAGACACAATATACCATCCATCTCTTTTTCTTTTTTCATCGATGCCTAAAAAAGATCCCTGTAATCAGGGATCTTTCTAACTTATTTAACGTTGTAGAAGCAATCTTTGCCTGGGAATAAAGCGACTGTTCCCAGTTCATCTTCGATTCTCAGTAACTGATTGTATTTAGCGACTCTATCCGTACGGCTCATAGAACCGGTCTTGATTTGGCCAGCATTGAAGGCAACAGCGATGTCAGCGATCGTTGTATCTTCTGTTTCACCAGAACGATGAGAAACGACTGTCGTATAGTTATGACGTTTAGCCATTTCCATAGCATCGAAGGTTTCTGTCAAAGTACCAATTTGGTTGACTTTGATCAAGATTGAATTCGCGATGCCTTTTTCGATGCCTTGTTTTAAGATGCCAGGATTGGTAACGAAGAGGTCATCCCCTACGATTTGGATCTTATTGCCTAATACATCAGTCAAGAGTTTCCATCCATCCCAGTCATTTTCAGCTAAGCCATCTTCAATGGATACGATTGGGTATTTCCCAACTAAGTAAGCATAGTAATCGACCATTTCTTTAGAAGTTAAGGACTGTTTGGTGCTCTTCTTCCAGAAATAGACTTTCTTTTCTGAATCATAGAATTCAGAAGCAGCAGGATCCATCGCTAAGGCAATATCTACACCAGGCACATAACCAGCAGCCTTGATGGCTTCTACGATGACTTCTAGAGGTTCTTCATTGTTGGCTAAGTTCGGAGCGAATCCGCCTTCATCTCCAACTGAAGTAGCTTGGCCTCTGCCTTTCAATACTTTTTTCAAAGCGTGGAAAGTTTCAGCACCCATACGAATGGCTTCTTTGATGTCTTTAGCGCCAATAGGCATGATCATGTATTCTTGGAAGTCGATGGCCGCATCAGAATGAGCCCCACCATTGATGACATTCATCATAGGTACAGGCAAGGTCTTCGCATTGAATCCACCTAAGTATTTGTATAAAGGTAAGCCGTAGAAGTCAGCAGCTGCTCTTGCGCAAGCCATGGAGACCCCTAAGATCGCATTGGCACCCAATTTAGATTTGTCATGAGTTCCATCGAGTTCGATCATCAATTTGTCGATCCCGTTTTGATCAGTAACGTCCATCCCAATAACAGCTTCAGCGATGAAATCATTTACGTTTTCAACAGCCTTCAAAACACCTTTACCTAAGAAACGGGTCTTATCGCCATCTCTTAGTTCTAAGGCTTCACGTTCACCTGTGGAAGCTCCACTTGGGACGATCGCTCTACCAAAGGCACCTGAATCGGTTTCTACTTCTACTTCAATCGTCGGATTACCACGTGAGTCGATGACTTCGCGTGCATAAACATCAATAATAAAGGGCATGTGTGTTCCTCCTTATGCCTTAAGCGCATCAATGATGGCTGTAAATGAATCTACTTTAAGAGAAGCTCCGCCAATCAAGGCCCCATCAATGTCTTTCTCAGAGAGATATTCTTTGATGTTTTCAGGTTTGACGCTTCCTCCATATTGGATACGCAAGGCTTCAGCTGTTGCTTTCCCAAAATGGATCTCGACTTCATGACGGATAATAGCACAAGTGGATTGAGCGATTTCTTTGGTTGCGTTTTTGCCTGTCCCAATGGCCCATACAGGCTCATAGGCAAGGACCAATTTCGCAACGTCTTCTCCACTTAAACCATTCAATGCAGCTGCAGTTTGAGTACGAACGATCTTTTCAGTATCGCCAGCTTCAAATTGAGCCAAGGTTTCTCCTACACAAACGATAGGAGTTAAGCCATTCTTTACACTCAACAAGACTTTCTTATTGACGGTCTCGTCGCTTTCTCCAAAATACTGTCTTCTTTCAGAATGTCCGATCAAGGTCCATTTGACCCCAATCTCTTGAAGCATCGCAACACTGACTTCACCTGTATAGGCTCCGCTTTCCGCAAACGCTACGTTTTCGGAAGCAATGATCAAATGCTTTGCTGCTTTGACTGATTTTTCTAAAGCCAGATAAGGAGCCGCAACTCCGAAGTCAGCGTGATTATGAACCAAAGGTTCGATCGCTTCGATGAAGCTTACGGCTTCAGCGATGGTCTTATTTAACTTCCAATTCCCAATGATGATAGGTTTTCTCATTTATTTCTCTTGAATGACCGCGATGCCTGGCAACGGGTTTCCTTCCATGAATTCTAAGGACGCTCCACCACCAGTTGAGATGTGGCTAAATCCATCTTCAAAACCATTCTCGATCGCAGCCGCTGCGGAGTCTCCTCCACCGATGACTGTATATGCGCCTGGTAATTCAGACATCGCTTTACAGATGGCGATCGTTCCAATAGCATAAGGCTTCATCTCAAAGACACCCATAGGGCCATTCCAAACGACTGTCTTGGCACCTTGTAGTTCTTTTTCAAATAACTTGATTGATTTAGGTCCAATATCAAGACCCATATAGTTAGCAGGAATATGATCTGCATCGACGACATAATGATCAGCATCTTCCGCAAAAGCAGCAGCAACTGTAAAGTCTACAGGCAAGACCAACTTTTCCCCATGATGGGTCAAGAAGTCTTTGGCCATATCGACCTTATCAGCTTCCAATAAGGAAGTCCCGATTTCTTTGCCTTGTGCTTTTAAGAAAGTATAGGCCATACCACCACCGATGATGACTTTATCAGCGATCTTCAGTAGATTTTCAATAACTTTGATCTTATCAGAAACCTTAGCTCCTCCTAAGATGGCCACGAATGGTTTCTCAGGATTAACAATAGCCTTAGATAACATCAACACTTCTTTTTCAACTAGGAAACCTAATGCGCTAGGCAATAGTTGAGCGATTCCTACAGTTGAAGCATGAGCTCTGTGTACAGAACCAAAGGCATCTGTGACAAAGAGTTCTCCTAGAGATGCCCAATACTTGGACAATTCTGGATCATTCTTTTCTTCACCCTTTTCATAACGGGTGTTTTGAATAACGACGATTTCTCCGTCTTTCAAATCAGCGACAGCTTTCTCAAGATCAGCGCCTCGTGTTTGAGCTACGAAGCTTACTTTGGTCTTCAAGTGCCCAGCCAATTTCGCTGCGACAGGCGCCATGTTGTTTTTGGCTTTGTCTGCGTCGGTCTTGCTTGGATCCTTGTGATCAACTTTGCCTAAGTGGGACAAGAGGATGATTCTTGCGCCATGTTCCACCAAATAATTGATGGTTGGTAATGCTTGTACGATGCGGTTTTCGTCTTTAACGACGCCATCTTTGATGGGTACATTGAAGTCGACTCTCACAATGACACGTTTACCTTTAACTTGTAAATCTCTTACTGTCTTTTTTGCCATTTTAGGTTCCTCCTAATACGTAAAGATTATACCATTATGAAGGGCTTATCTCAACGCTTTTTGCCCACTTTGTTAACGAATTCACAGGGTAAAGAAAAGGGATTTCTCCCTTTATTTCAATCGTTTATTGATTATTTTAGCGTAAGCCTTTGCAGATTTATCCCAAGAAACATCTTTATGCATGGCTTGTTTGATCATGGTCTTGAAGTCATCGTGTCTAAAGGTATAGACTTCATAAGCCATCCATAAGACATGTTTGAAGTCTTCTACACTGAAAGGCCCAAAGGTAAAGCCTGTGCCCTTTTTTGTATGTTCATTATAAGGCTCAACGGTGTCTTTTAATCCACCAGTTTCTCTTACCAAAGGCAAGGTTCCATAATGCATCGCAATGAGCTGTGATATCCCACAAGGTTCAAACAAGGAAGGCATCAATAAGACATCAGCCCCTGCATAGATCTTATGAGCCAAGGATTCATTGTATCCACAATAGAAGACCGCTCTATGAGGAAAACGATATTCGATCGATTTAAGTTGACCTTCTACATGTTGGTCTCCTGTCCCTAAAACGATCAACTGGATGTCCCATCCCATGATTTGATTCATAGATTGAAGCAATAACCAGATGCCTTTTTGGTCAGTTAAACGAGATACCATAGCCACCAACATCACATTAGGATCTTGTCTAAGACCCAGTTCTTGTTGAATGGCCAGTTTATTGGTTTGTTTGCCTTTAGCGATGTTTTGGGTACTATAAGGTACCGTTAGATATTTATCACTCGCAGGATTCCAGTCTTTTACATCGATCCCATTAACGATCCCAAAGAGATCGTATTGGCGTAATTTTAAGATCTCTTCCATACTTTCCCCAAATTCAGGGGTCAAGATTTCAGAAGCATAGGTTTCTGATACAGTCGTCACGAGATCCGCATACACGATCCCAGCTTTCATGAAACTGATCCCATCTTTGAATCTTAAGGATCCATCGAAATAGTAGCTGTTAGGTAGACCCACACAGCTTTCTAACATCGAATAGGGGAAACATCCTTGAAAGTATAGGTTGTGTATCGTAAATAAAGTCAAAGGCGTTTTGATGCGAGTCTTATACAAAGTCTTGACCAATAATGGGATCAAGCCAGTATGCCAATCATGGCTATGCAAGACATCTGGTTCGATGATCTTTTCTTCGATCATGCGCATTACCGCATGTTGAAAGAAAGAGAATCTTTCCCCATCATCAGGATAACCATAATAACCATCTCTTTCAAAGTAAGTTGCATGTTCGATCAGATAATAATCGATCTCATCGATGGTCTTTAGATAGACCGTTGCAATCGTATCGATGATGCCTACTTTGACAGGATATGTTTTTAATTTAGTCAATGAAGCATGCATCGTCTTGGCCGTCTTCAAATACAACGGCATTACCACACTGGTGTGAAATCCTTCACGATGAAGTGCTTGCGGCAAGGAGCCGATGACATCTGCTAAGCCTCCTGTTTTAACAAACGGAAGACCTTCTGAGGCGACAAAGAGGATTTTTTTCATTAAATGTTGTCCTTTCGTTTAACGTAGATGATCTTATCAGGTGAACCTGTTAGGTCCACTTTATGATTGATCT
This sequence comes from uncultured bacterium, assembly GCA_903919545.1. GTDB lineage: Bacteria > Bacillota_I > Bacilli_A > Erysipelotrichales > Erysipelotrichaceae > UBA2212. The sequence goes on from CAIXIN010000192.1 coordinate 7,035, forward strand.
TGGCGAATTTATCGACGACCACATTCTTTAGATGGACATTATCATAGATCTTCGTATTGGCCATAATGACACAATCTTCTAAGACGGCTCCTTTATGGATCTCAACATCTCGACCTATAACACAATGTTTAACTGTTCCTTCAATGAGACAATTGTTGGATACAACAGAAGCACTGATGTCTGCGGTTGAGGTATAGCGGGTTGGACAAGAGTCATTGGTATGGGTATAGATTGGCCAATCAGGATCAAACAAGGTCTTAGAGACCGCATAATCCGTCAACTCTAGAGATACACGATGATACTCTTCTAAGGTATTGATACAAGCTACATAGCCATGAACTGGGAAGCCTACGACATTCATCATTGGAAGTTGATCTTTGATGACATCTCTTAAGGTATATAAACTTGAGGTCTCATTGGCTAAATGAACCATCGTTATGAAATTTTCTTTACTCATCACATAGGTCGATAAAGAGATATGTCTATTCTTGAATTTACCTTGATTGGTTTCAATGGCGACCACTTTACGAGGTTTATCGATCGATAAGGTCGCTACTCGAGCAAATGAAGTATCCGCATTATCAACGGTCTTATACAACATCGTGATGTCTGCTTTACTTTCGATATGGGTCTTTAAGACCTCATCGAAATTGACGCGATACACCATATAGCTAGGTGCGATGATGACATAGTCTTGATGTGCATCTTCGATATACTGCATATTGGCGATATAGGCTGAGATATCATGATGATAGATCTCGTTTTGAACGTTGGCTTCTCCTGTTAAGATACGAAGCTTTCCACTTTTAGAGTTGATGTTGTAATGACGACCTGTTCCTACATGCTCAATGACTGAACGAGGTTTATTCTTAAGATAGACTTGAATGTTTGAGATCTCAGAATTGGTCATATTGCTTAAGACGAAGTCGATTAAACGATAACGACCTAAGAAAGAAACTGAAGGCATAGGTCGTGTATCATTTAAACCAGGAATATTAACGAAATCATCATAACTGACGATACCAAGTGCGTTACACATACTTAGACCCCCTTTACATCATGGGCAATCAATTCGATTTCGCCCTTAGGACTACCAACCTTAGCATTCTCTCCGATGACGATATTCTCATCAGTGATGATACGTTGTACCTTAGCACCTGATTTTACTTTCGTAAATGGCATCAAAACACAATCCGTAACTTCTGCCCCAGCTTCAACGATGACACCAGTAAAAAGAACCGAGTTGGTTACTTTCCCATTGACGACACAGCCTTGGTTGATGTAGGCATTGGATACTTTCGCTTTAGAGCCAAAGTTTTGCGCAGGGACTGTTCTATCTTCTGTATAGATCTTCCAACTAGGATCAGCGAGATTGAGCTCTTCTGAGCGATATAAAAGATCCATATTGGCTTCCCATAAGGAATCAATCGTTCCAACATCTTTCCAATAGCCTTTGAAACGATAGGCAAAGAGTCTCTTGTCTGTGTTTAAGAAAGTAGGGATAATATCTTTCCCAAAGTCATGATTCGATGTAGGATTCTTAACATCATCGATCAAAGCTTTTCTTAATTGTTTCCAATTGAAGATATAGATCCCCATCGACGCTAGATTGCTTTTCGCATTCTTAGGTTTTTCTTCGAATTCTACGATACGATCGTTTTCATCCGTATTCATGATCCCAAAACGATGGGTATCTTTCATAGGGACTTCTAAGACAGCGATGGTAGCATCGGCATTGTTTTTATTATGACAATCCAGCATCTTAGAATAATCCATTTTATAAATATGATCTCCTGATAGAATCAAAACAGTCTCTGGATCATATTGATCCAAGAAATCGATGTTTTGAGTTATGGCATCTGCGGTGCCTCTGTATAGCCCAAAGCCTTCGATCTTCTCTCTAGGAGGTAAGACATAGACCCCAGAGTCTTTCGCATCTAAGCCCCATAAAGAAGCCTTAGCGACATAAGAATTCAATAAAACAGACTCATATTGAGTCAAGACTCCAACCACATCTATTCCCGAATTCGCACAATTGCTTAAGGGAAAATCTATGATTCTGTATTTCCCTCCGAAGAATACTGCTGGCTTCGCTACCTTGTTGGTAAGATCTAAGAGTCGAGTTCCTCGACCACCAGCTAAGATCATAGCAACCATATTATTTTGGCGCATCATTAACCCTCCACGATTATCTACATTATACTTTATTTAGGAGATTACTTTGTAAAAAAACAGTGAATACTCACTGTTTTAGGTGTAAACATTGGCAGTCATCGAGGATGACTAAACGAATGTTTAAAGTCTTAGATTTATATGAACATTTAAACGCTTAATTTATGAAAGATGTCTTTGAAGTTGTCGATTTCAGAAAGCATCGCATCGACGACATCTGGATCAAACTGATACCCTGATTGCATTTCAATATACTCAACTGCTTTTTCGATCGACCAGGCCGGTTTATAGACACGGTGATTGGTCAAGGCATCAAAGACATCCACTAAAGCCATAATACGAGCGCTTAATGGGATCTCTTCACCTTTTAAACCATCAGGATAACCACTCCCATCATAATGTTCATGATGAGATCTTACGATACTCATAGCTTCTCTAAAGAATTCCATAGGTAATGAATCCCCACTAGAATTCAAGAGATCTTTTAAGACCGAGTTTTCTACAGCTCTTTGAATAGAACGATAACCGATCATAACGTGTTCTTTCATCAAATCATATTCTTCTGTAGTTAATATCCCAGGTTTAAGTAAGATCTGATCAGAGATGCCTACTTTACCGATATCATGTAAAGGACAAGCCTTTACGAGACGTTCAATATAGGCTTCATCGATCAACGCTGTATATCTAGGATTCATCGCCAATCGACGAGTCAAGGCTTCCATATAGGCTCTAGAACGAGTAATATGATGAGCCGTTTCTTCATCTCTTGTTTCTACCAATTGAGTCACGATATCCATAGTGACATCAAAGATCAATTGATTTTCTCTAAAACGTTTAGCGACTTCTTTTTCTAAATAAATATTCTCGCCTTTTAAACGATCACGACTGTCTTTTAATTCTAGTTGAAGTCTTACTCTCGCTAAAATAATTTGAGCGTGAAAAGGCTTTGAGATGAAGTCAACGGCTCCTGCGTTAAGCCCTTTTTCTTCATCTGATACAGAATCCATAACCGTTAGAATGATGACTGGAATGTCTCTTGAGGATTCACCTTGATTGAGACGCTCTAGGATCTCATATCCATTGAGTTCAGGCATATTGACATCCAACAGGATGAGATCTGGTTTCTTACCCAAATCGATCTGTTTCAATGCCTCAGCACCTGACTTAAATACACTTACGATAAAGTGAGGTTTCAACACTTCCGATAAAACGGAGATGTTGATGGCTTCATCGTCTATGATCATAATTTCATGTTTATTGTCTAGCATAGTTCACCTTGATATTATTATACACCACACTGTGATAACAGTGCCTTCTTTTAGCATACTTGCCTTTACTTTAAGACATAATATAGATACAATGATATCGACTAAACAAAGAGAAAAGCCATGACAAACATAAAAAAAAGCAAAACCGATTTTAAAGCTCTGGCGAAAGCCTTAGAAGAAGCAGATCTTTCTATGCCTGATACGGCATCCCCAGATGAATTAAGGCTTTATCAATTGGTTGCCTTGGTTTCTAAGACGATGCTTAAATCATCCTATGAGAACCTTCCTCAAGCCTTTGAGCTTAGTTTAAAAATCGTAGGGACCTACTTAGATGTAGATCGAGTCTATATATTTAATCTCACGAAAGATCTTACTCGTATGAGCAATACCACAGAGTGGTGTCATAAAGGTGTAGAACCCGCGATAGAAATGCTTCAAGATCTCGATGTAGAGATCTTTCCTTGGTGGATGAAGAATCTAAAGAGCGGTCAAATCATCCAAGTCGAAGATGTTTCTAAAATGGACGATAATCAATTGGCTGAAAGAGAGATCCTTCAAGCTCAATCGATAAAGTCCGTCTTGGTCGTTCCTTTGATCTTAGATCAAAAACTAGCTGGCTTCTTAGGCTTCGACTATGTTAGAAATAAACGTAAATGGTCTACAGAAGAAATCAATAGTCTTATCTTCTTAAGCGATATCTTCTCCTCAGCTACTCGTAGACAAGAAAACGAAAATAAACTTCGTTCTTCACGCGATCAACTAGAAAGCATCTTAAATCAAACCGTAGAGTCTTTTGGGACCATCATCGGGATCAATGATCCATATACGATGAATCATCAAGTCAGAGTTTCTCAACTGGTCGTTCAAATCGGTAAAGCATTGAAGTTGGATCCATTTATGATCGAAGGCATCAAGCTCGCTGCGATGATGCATGATGTAGGGGTCATTCATTTCCCTTCTCAAATCATCAATAAGACCTCTTCATTGACGCCTAAAGAATATGCCTTGATCAAAACCCACGCTAGACGAGGTTATGAGATTGTACATCGTATCGATTTCCCTCAACCTGTTGCAGATATCATTCTTCAACATCATGAGAAAATCGATGGGAGTGGTTATCCTCAAGGTTTAAAAGGCAATGAGATTTTACTAGAAGCGAGAATCTTATGTGTCTGTGATGTCTATGAATCGATGGTATCTGATCGACCTTATCGTAAGGCCTTCAGTTCAGCAGTAGCTTTAGATTTCTTGACTAGAAATAAAGGCATCTTATTTGATCCTGTAATCGTCGATGCCTGTGTAAGCTTAGTCAACGAAAAAGGCTTCGTCTTCTGGGAGATCGAAGAAGAATAAAACTTAAAGAGACAGATTCTGTCTCTTTTTTAATGGATTTATTTTTTTAATCGTTGTAGGCTTCTATAAATGAAATACGCTAAGAAAGTATTCAAGACCACAAAGAAACTGGCTTTGATACTACGGACAATGACTTGGATCTCAAAAGGGATCCCATAAAGCTGAGTGATCCAAAGCGGGGTCAAGATCACATTGATCAGGACCTCTATTATGATCACCGATAAGAGCCATTTTTGAAATAGAGATTGTTGAAGATCTTTGTTTCTTAATTTTATGTATATGAAATAAGTGATCGGCAAAATAGCTAAACTTAAGCTGATTAAACCAATCTTAACTGGTGTGTCAAGGACATAGGTCACAGATGAAGCCGTCACAGAACTCGTGTTTATGATAAACAGAATACTCGACCCGTAAAGTAAAGTAAGCATCCCTATGATGAAAGGTTTTAGTTGTTTTGGATGCTTATTAGCGAAAGCGAATACCACACCTGGTATGATCCCAATCAAAGCTTTGTTTAATGTAAATCCAATATAAGGAGAGACTACAGTACCACTGGCCAATTCTAAGAGATCTTCTAAGACACCTGCGACCATTCCCCACCATGGGCCAAACAGTGCTCCTGAAATCATGATAGGGAGCTGAGAGAAGCCAAATTTAAGTGAAGGGAATCCAAACAAAGGAATCATGATCGATAAGTAAGCAGCCAATACCATAGACAATAGACTCATAAAACTAACAATAACCATCGTTTTTAGTTCAAACTTGGTTTTAGTAGTTACTTGAACAAGCGCTATAATCGATACTAAGGCAACGCTGATCATCAACACATAGGTAAGATTACTTGAACTCATAGCTCTCTTCCTAAAAGTTCAGGCAAGATCTTTTGTCTTACTTCGGAGATGAAGTATAGAGACCCTGTGATTAATAATGAGCCTCCTTTAGATCTCAATATGCCTTTCTTAATGGCTTCTTTAGGATCCTTGACTTTCTCAACAGGAAAATCTTTCGCCAAGAGATCAACAGTAGAAGCACGATAGAAATCAAATTCAGTTACGATCAAATGAGGTGTCACATCCAACATCTGTCCAATCATCTTATCTGTTTCTTTGTCTTTTAAAGCACTAAAAACCACAAAGATAGGTTGAGGCAACAACTTAACGCTTTCCTTTAAGGCTGCGATCCCATGAGAGTTATGAGCTCCATCTAAGATGATTAAAGGAGTATCACTTACTTTCTCGAAACGGCCCTTCCATTCAGCTTTTAATAGACCACTGATGATGGCTTGATCAGAGATCTTAAGACCTAAGGTCCTTAAGAATAAAGCAGCTTCACAAGCAGTTGCGGAGTTCTTGATTTGGTATAGTGCCATCGTTGTAAGATGGATCGTTAATCCTTGATAGATATAGCTTAACCCATCGGGTGTAGAAATCTTTTTGATTTTAGACAATTGGATCAAAGGTGCTTTATGAAGTTCACAGACATCATTGAAGACAGATAAACAAACCTTCTTGGGTTCTGCAGTTAGACAAGGCACCTTATCTTTGATGATCCCTGCTTTTTCTTTTGAGATGAGTTTTAAGGTATTGCCTAAAAGTTCCATATGATCAAAGCCGATCGTGGTAATGATGGATAGTAAAGGTGTAACGATATTGGTGGCGTCTAAGCGACCACCTAATCCAACCTCATATAAGGCATAGTCTACTTTTTGTTCCTTAAAATAAGTCACCGCAAAAAGCATATCGATCTCAAACATCGATAGATTATTGGCTTCGATAAAGTCATAGAAACGATTCCCATAAAGTAGTAATTGTTCATCTGTGATGTAGACATCATTGATTCTTATACGATCGTTATGTACGATCAAATGAGGTGAGGTAAAAGATCCTACTTTATAGCCTGCTTCTTGAAGGATGCTTCTTAGATAGTTGGTGGTAGAACCTTTCCCATTGGTCCCTGCGATATGGATACATTTGACCTCATTTTGAGGATTGCCTATATCATTCATGGCTTTCTTAAAATGATCAAATCCAAATCGACCCTTAGCCATACGTGCTTCTGAATAAGTGATGAAATCTTCTATCGTCTTGAATGTCATAAGCACCAGTTAATTTCTTTCCTGCCATTTTTAAGTAAAAAGGCATTGGTTTGTGAGAAAGGCTTAGAACCATAGAATCCTCGATACACTGATAAAGGAGATGGATGAGGTGCCATCAAAATCAAATGCTTAGGATCAGTAATCAAGCTTGCTTTAGATTGAGCATTCTTTCCCCATAAGATAAATACACAAGGCTCAGGATGTTTGTTACATAAACTCAGTATCCTATCTGTAAAGATTTCCCAGCCTTGATTTTGATGAGATAAAGGTTGATTGGCCTCTACAGTAAGGATCGTATTTAGAAGTAAGACGCCTTGTGATGCCCAAGGAATAAGCGATCCAGATTGTGGTATACCACATCCCACATCATCGCTTAACTCTTTAAAGATATTTTGTAGACTTGGAGGAAAATCAATCCCAGGATTCACTGAGAAACATAAGCCATGAGCTTGATGAGGCTGATGATAAGGGTCTTGTCCAATCAAGATTACCTTAAGTTCATTATAGTCAAAATAAGAGAAGGCGTTGAAGATTTGCTCTTTTGGAGGATAAATGGTTTTCGTCTCATAAGCTTCTTTTAGAAAAAGAGAAAGCTTCTTAAAGTAAGCTTCTTCGAATTGACCTTTGATGATCTCGTTGAAGTTCATATTAGACCTGATTTATATTATCTCTTTGACGATGATAGTTTCCTGCATAGATGACCAAGATCGGAGCGAATATCGCTGAACAGAAGACCGCAACGGCCATATACATCGATTCAGGTAAAAGAACTGAAGCGATTAGGATAAAGCCCATCCCAATCAATCTTCCAATATTCAACATGACTTCTTTGATGATCATATGTCCATAAACTGAACCCTTTTCCATGTAATCTTGCATCGCATTCATGACGATGATCGAATATGGATTGATAAAGAATGGGGCTGCGATCGCATTGATTATCCCATAAATCAAAGCTCCAACTAGATTAGGACTTAACACTAAAACCATAGCTGCCCCAAATAAGGCAAAGGCCCCATAAGTATAGAGCTTTAAACGATTGTCTCTTCGTTGAACTTTACGTACGATGGTTGATCCAACGATACCTAAGATAGAGAAGACGATCAATAAGGTCGAATATAAAGATCCTGCTGAACCTAAAGCATTGTATAAAAGAAGTCCCATAATAACCAGTGTAGCTGAGTCTCTTACCCCAAAGATAAGATGGGATGTCATCATATATCTCCATTGAGGATCATTTTTGATTTTGAATTTATCAAGTAAGGTAAAGTTATCCTTACACGCAGCCACATCGATCGTAGAGGATAAATAAGCCGTAAAGGTATGAAGCAGAATAACCAACTGAAAGATCAATAGATAACCTTGGGTATCCGTCGAAGAGAAGCTTACGATTAAAGCTGCGATAGAAGGTGCCAATACCGTTGAGATCGCATTGGTGATGCTCATCGTTGTCACAAACATCGCTCTAGTTTTCTTCTCAGAGACCGCTAAACTGAGGTTATTGGCGGAGAACCAATACATACCTTCTCCTATCCCAAAAGCTACCCCAATCAAATAAATGAAGGCATAATTCATTTTAATCAATTCAGTAAAGATCAATAAGAAACCTAATGTAGCGATGATGATCACAAGACCACTGGTTAAAGAAGTCGCTAAACGAGTACGCTTACCTAAGATACCACCTATTAAAAAACCTAAAGGAAAAAAGCCAAAACGAACCATCGCATAGATGGTCATCTCAACTAAGGAACCTGTAAAGGCATAAAGATATACATTGACGAAGACGCCGCTCATGGTTCCTGATAAGAAATATAAGGCATTGACCACCAACAGTCGTTTTTCGTTTTTAGTCATTTGAGATAACCTCAGGTTGATTCAATTCATCACTTACACGCTGAGCTTCTTGAATGATCAAAGCTTGAGCTTCTTCTAGACTTATGGTCTTATCCCATAGTTGTCTTATCGTTTTCATAAGATCCATTTGATAGTAGAGCTCTATCGCTAAAGTATCAGGACGATTAGGATAAGCGATGACAGGCTCTCCACTAGAGTATTGATAGGCTATGGCCATTTCTCTACGATGAGGATCTTCAAAGATAAGATAAGGTAATGAAATCTTATTGACCAAAGGTGTTAGTTCAGTATGATCTAAGATCAATTGGACTCCTTTGATGGATTTTAAGATACGAATAAGTTCATGGGCTGCACTTGGATAGAAGGTATCCTTATTGATCGCATAACCACTGGTGCTTACGGTAGGTGATAATTCATTTTCGAGATAGCTAGGGAATTTAGATATGGTCCATTCACTTAAGGCCACTGAATCACTTTCAGCGATGTTCATCCAAGGACCCGCTAAAGTAAATACGAAATCATCATTGACCAAGACTTCATCGAGTTCCCATGTATAGGTATCTGAAGTAGCGGTTTCACTATTATTCCAATTGATCGATGAAAGTTCTTGGATAAACGTTAGACTTGTCTTAAAAGCTTCTGAATCAAAACCAGGTTTAAGCGCATCATAGGAATCAAATAAACGAAAGCCTCCTGCGGTCAAGAAAGGATAGAAAGAAATGGGTTCATTTAGAGCCAAAGGCAAGACATTTACTTCAAGTGAATCCCATAAAGGTTTTAAGTCTAAGATCTTCTCAAAACTATCGACACTGTCGATTAATCCATCTTCGTTGAGGTCATCTAGTGAGAGTCCTAATAGTTCTAATCGTGTCTTATTGACCAAGAAGGCAAAACCTGTCGCCGTCATAGGGATGAAGTTTAGATGATCATAGTTTAAGGCGATGACTTTATCGAGATCGACATTCTTCGTCAAGGCTTCGTTCATAGGAAACAAAGAACTGTGAAGTTGACCAGCTTGTTGCTGAGTAATGAATAAGACATCTTGAGTGCCTGCTGTTTCATTGGTAAGCTCATAGCTTACATGACCTGCATAGTCTGGATGATACCAATCCCAATACTCCACCACAGCCTGTCCATATTCTTCATTAGGAACCAATATTTTTAAAGAGGCATGAGCTTCGATCTTAAAAGAATTTTTATTCACATCAAAACAAACGGTCAAGCCATCGGTGATACAATCTTCTGCCTTAACTACTCGAATCGCTGTAAAGCTTCCAAGCAATAAGAGGGCAATCAAAATCAGTTTCTGTAGTCGTGTGTCCATAAGTGCGTCCTTATTCTACCAAATAAGGCCCTCTCTTTCAAATAAAGACTGCATTTTCATGCAGTCTAATTTTAGATATGACGCTTTACAGCGGCGATAATTTCTTTTGAAGTCAAACCATATTTTTCTAATAGAGCGTTAGGTGTTCCACTTTCACCGAAGGTATCATTGATCGCAACGACTTCCATCAAGGTAGGACATTTCGCAGCCAAGACTTCCGCAATGGCTGAACTTAAGCCACCATATTTAGAATGTTCTTCTGCCGATACGATAAGTTTCGATTTCTTAGCCAACTTAACGATGAGTTCTTTATCGAGAGGTTTGATCGTATGGATATTGACGACAGTGACTTCGACGCCTTCAGCTTTTAAGGCATCATAAGCTAATAGGGCTTGTTGAACCATAACACCTGTAGCGAATATGGTGATGTCTTTGCCTTCTTTTAATACGACTCCTTTACCTAACTGCCATTTATAATCAGGTGCATTGACAGTGTCGACAGCACCTCTTCCTAATCTAATGTAGAATGGTCCATTAATATTTGCGATGGCGTTGATGACTTGTGCAGTTTCGATGTCATCACAAGGTTGAACCACGTTCATCCCAGGAATCCCACGCATAAGCGAAATATCTTCTATGGATTGATGTGATGCCCCATCTTCACCCAAGGTGATTCCCGCATGAGTAGCACAGATCTTCACATTAAGATGAGTATATCCAATTGAGTTACGTACGATCTCATAAGCACGACCAGCCGCAAACATCGCAAAGGAAGAAGCATAAACAGTATTACCACAGGTCGCTAAACCAGCCGCAATGCCCATCATATCGCATTCTGCGATCCCTACATTAAAGTGTCTAGAAGGACACACTGCTTTAGCGTCATAAGTCTTCGTTGATTTAGATAGATCTGCATCCAAGACGATGACTTTTTCATCTCTTACGATAAGTTCAGCCAATGCTTTTCCGTAAGCTTCACGGGTTGCCATTTTTGCCATATTAAACGAGCTCCTTCAAGGCCGCTTCAGCCTGTTCGGGTGTCGGTGCGACACCATGCCATCCTGCTTGATTCTCCATAAAACTCACACCTTTTCCTTTGATCGTCTTAGCGATGATCACAGTAGGTTGTCCTTTAATGGTTTTTGCTTTCGCATAAGCATCTAAAAGTTGATTATAGTCATGGCCATCTACATATAAGACGTGCCATCCAAAAGCTTTGAATTTTTCATCTAAAGGTAAAGGATTCATAACCTTGGTGATGTCTCCATCGATCTGTAGACCGTTTTGATCTAGGATGACCAAAAGATTATCCAGTTTATAATGGGCTGCAGCCATCGCTGCTTCCCAAACCATACCTTCTTGGCTTTCCCCATCCCCAACCAAAGAATAGACTCTGAAGTCTTGATTGTGGATCTTATAAGATAAAGCCATACCTACTGCGGCTGAGATCCCTTGACCTAAGGATCCAGTAGACATATCTACCCCATCCACATAGTTCATATTAGGATGACCCTGTAGTTTAGAATTAATCTTTCTAAAGGTTAAGAGTTCTTTCTCTTCGAGAAAACCTTTTTCGCATAAGACAGCGAATAGTAAAGGAGAGGCATGTCCCTTAGATAAGACAAATTTATCTCTGACCTTATCTTTGACATTACTCTTAGTGATGTTCATTTCCTCAAAATATAAACTGACTGCGATCTCTGTGGCTGAAAATGATCCACCGATATGACCAGACTTAGCTTCTGTAACCATCTTGATGATGTTTCTACGAACTCTTAAGGCTGTTTCTTGAAGGGCTGCAATATTGTGCATGGTGTTCTCCTTATCAATAATATTATACACAGGATAAATTGACTTTGATACAAGTTGAACAAATAATCCTATCCCTGTATGTAAGCGCTTTTTTATGATAAACTTATTGTATTAGGAGAAAATTATGAGTAAAAATCTACGAAAAATCGTTGAATCCTTACATAAACAAGGCAAGGCTAATCCTGGACTAATGAATTATGCGATTCCTGATCTTTGGTTTAATGCCAAGAGTAAAGTAGAGCACCTAAACGTTAATGATGGTCATGTCTTAGTCAATCCTTACTTATTCTATGAAGCTGTAATAAATGATGTCTTTTTATCTAAAGACGATAAGGATCTTTCTCCTTATTATCTAGAACATAAAGTAGAAAAGAAGTTATCCAATGGGAATTGGATCAAGAAGAGCAATGTCTATTCGATGATGATAAGATCCTCTGGATCCTTCGATCATGATCGTACAGGATTACTTGAAGCCAAGAATCTTCTTGGGTTAAAAGACACAGGTACTTTTATTAAGACCTTAGCTTATTTACCTACCTTAAAACGATTAGGAATCGATGTCTTATATCTGCTTCCTATTGCTAAATATTCTTTAAAGGATAAAAAAGGTGAATTAGGATCTCCTTATGGGGTATCTAATTTCTATCAATTGGATCCAGGACTGAAAGATCCGATGAGTCCAGATACTTCCGTTGAGGAAGAATTCAAAGCCTTCGTAGAAGCTGCCCATCTCTTAGATATGAAGGTCATCATCGACATCATCCCTAGAACCAATTCTGTGAATTCAGACATGATCCTTGATCATCCTGATTGGTTCTATTGGATCGGCTTAGAAGACCTACCAGGTTATAAACCTCCGATGGCTGAAGGCTTAAAGGCATGTTTACCTCCTAAGGTAGAATACTTCAAAGAACTCTTTAAATCACCTGAAGTCGAAGAACATCTTCATAAATTCAGAAAGAATCCTAAAGAAGCTGATCCTAAAGCATGGGCCAAGCTTTTAAAGAATTTCGATCCTTCTAAAACAGAGATCTTAGATGCGGTGCGTGAACAATTCAAGTTGACCGTAGCCCCTGCTTTCTCTGATCATATCAACGATCCTCAACCCGCTTGGAGCGATGTGACTTTCTTTAGACTCTATCTTGATCATCCATTAAATTCTCAGCCTTTCTTAAAAGAACTAGGGACTTTTGAACCTTATATCTTGTTTGATGTGGCGAAAAGCTCACTCAATCCTGGTAAGAAACCCAATAAAGAACTTTGGGATATGCTTTCCGGGATCATTCCTTTCTATCAAGCCAATTTCGGAATCGATGGGGCTCGTATCGATATGGGCCACGCCTTACCTGCAGAACTCATCAATATGATCATATCCAAAGCCAGAGATATCGATTCTAACTTCTGTTTCATCGCTGAAGAACTCGATCCAGTCAACGCAAAAGCTTCCATTGAGAAGGGCTACAATATGATCATTGGGAATGGTTTCATGATGGAACCTAGAGTCGATCAAGGTAGCTTCAATGAATTCGTTTATTCCGCCAAAGACTTGGCTTCTCCTATCTTTGCGTGTGGTGAAACCCACGATACCCCACGACTTGCGAATCGTAAAGGCCAAGAAGTCTTAAGTAAGATGTTGAGTATCTTCAACCTCTTTATCCCAAATACAGTCCCTTTCCTAAACTCAGGTCAAGAAGTCTATGAGAAACAACTCATGAATACAGGCTTAGATACTTCTCCTGAAGATGTCTTAGCTTTACCAGAAAATGATCCTTTATTTAAGAAGTTAGCTCTGTTTGATGCCTATGCCTTCCATTATCTACATCCTAAACGTTGGGAATTGATTGAAATCCTAGAAGATGCCAATACCATTCGTAAAGGTATCCTTAGTGAAATCATCGATCTTAAGAAATCAACGTATGTAGGTTTCGGTGCTCCTTGGGATACAGCAGCTGGTGTCGCCTATGAAAGTAAAGACAAGGTCACCTTGATCATCGCCAACACCGATTGTTTCAACGATAAGCAACATCAGATCCGTTGTGCTACCTTACCTGAAAAATTCCTAAAAGAAGATGCCATCGCTAAACAGATCTTCTCATCTGAAAAGGTTGAGCAAGCACCTGTCGTTATGGATTTCGCCAATAACCTTTGGGTCCAATTCAAAAAAGGCGAAGTTAAGATCTTCGAGATTACTTTATAAAAACAAAGAGCACAATGTGCTCTTTTACTTAGGTAAGTTATATTTTATATTCCCATTCTCTTCGAATACAATTTTCTTAATGAAAAAATCTTCTAATAATCTATCCTTTTCAGTCTGTGTAGATCCATTCATATGAGCACTTATAAAGCCCATAAGTGTTTTTCTTTTCTTTGGTCGACTGGCACTTAAAATATTTCTTAAGTCATCGATGACTTTCGTAAAATAAGGATCTTCCGTTTTGATTTGTGGAGTAGGCGCCAGTTCTTTAAAACTAACGATTCTTTTTGCGTTTATTTTCTTTGAGTTTAGATGCTCAATCAAAGGATCGTATCCACTATCTTTAGAGTAAATAATAAATTTCTTATCTTTATAAAGTGAGGCATCTTTCCCTAGATAAAAGGCGATAAAGAAGTCTAAGGCGTTCTTGCCTTTTCCTTCTACTTTAATCCATTCTACTGCTTCTCCAAAAGGTTGTGTCTTCATAACTAAATCTGCGGGAAACTTCTTCTGATCTTGACCAACGATAATCTTAACTTTTGTCGTCTTATTGATAAAACGAACATTCACATCCTGAACATTCTCATAGTCGATATACAAATATTCATTATAGTCTGGCATAGCGGTCCCCTGTTCGCCTGGAAACAGAATTTAGTTACATTCCGTTGTTGGTTGTTTTAAATTTAACACTTTATAAGTCTGAACACAATAGTAGATTCTTACCCCATCAGGTAGACCCATAGGTTTCGCATAGGTCCTTGTCTTAGATCTCGAGGCATCCTCGTGATAGAGCTTATAGGCCATTTGATAAGCTTTTAGATACTTAGGATAAGTAAATACAGTAGAGACTTGTTGATTGAGTGCTTCTAGATAAGCTGAGACAAAAGGATCATAGGTCGATAAGATGGTCTTGGATAATAGAGGTACGATATCTACTACTCCATTGGATGAAAACTTATCTGTAGGTAAGACACTCTTCATTTCTTGCCCATCAGGATTCCAATCGGTTATCCCCAGTCCTTTATCCAAATCTGTAGGCATAAAATTCAGTTTCGGTGAATCCGAAGAATCAAAATACAGATAGTAGTTATTGGCGTTGTATCTTATGTCGTCAGGATTCCCAAACAGATAATTCATCGCGTTAAATTTCATAAACTCATCGAGATTTACATTCTCATTAAGATAATCATAAAGCGACTTATCTGATTTGGTTTGATAGGTTTTGATGAAATCTCTTAGATCAGAACCATGATTGGTATCTTCATTGGTTTTAATGTCATAGGGAGGGAAATAATTCTGTTCTTC
>CAIXIN010000193.1 GCA_903919545.1 uncultured bacterium
GTCAATCATTGTCTCTGTTTTTAATTATGTATTTAAATATGCAAACTATTTTCTGTCATATACCTTTCTCCCCTCGGACCGTGCCTTCATAAACAGGTTCTCTTCATCAAGTTGAACGATTTGAATCTCGTGAACTAAAATATATTAGTTTACTTGATCATCTAAATGGCGAAGCGATAAGAGCCGAACTTTTAAGATTGAAGATGGGGAAATCTTTTATCCAAAGAGTCTGTGATCTAAAAGTTTTAAGTGAGACCCAAACCAAAGATCTCTATGAGATCAAAGTGCTTTTAGGTCACTATGGATTTGATCTCGTTCAACAGGCACTTCAATATCAAAAATCATTCAATATTGAAGGTATCGATCCTGAGATCGCTAAACGATGTGTCTTAGAGAATGTATGTGTCTCTTTAAAAACCCTCGCCATCAATGGGGATGATCTCATCGCTTTAGGACTTTCAGGTAAGCACATAAAAACGATCCTTGATGGCTTACTTGAAAAGGTCATGAGAGAAGAAATCAAGAATGAGAAAACATACTTATTACTAGGCGCTATTAAGGAGCTTCCTTGACTATGAAGGGTAAAGTGTGTATCATAAGGTCATATTTTATGGAGAAAAACATGAGTGATGAGGGTAGTGGCGAGCGAAGATTCGCAAAGATGAATGATCAGATGAAATGGGGACAGGTGTAATGTTTCAAGTCCTATTTCTATTGGGCTTAATTGCCTTAAATGCTTTTTTCGCAGCCAGTGAAATGGCCTTTATTACCTTAAACGATAACAAGATCAAGATGATGGCAGATGAGGGAGATCCCAAGGCCATCCTTTTAGAGAAGGTCTTATCTCATCCAACGAAGTTTCTATCGACCATTCAGATCGGTATTACGATGGCTGGATTCTTAGCCTCAGCTTTTGCGTCAGATAGTTTTAGTGGACCTTTGGTTACTTTGATTTATCCTTACCTACAATTCTTTACCGAAGCTACGGTTCGTTCTATCGTCATGGTGGTAATCACCTTGGTTTTATCTTTGATCTCTTTGATCTTTGGAGAGCTCGTACCTAAGCGTGTCGCCATGAATTATTCAGAAGGCATTGCGTTTAGTGTGGTTAAAGTCATCTATTGGATCTCGATCTTATTTCATCCTTTCGTTAAGTTTCTTACCTTTAGTACCAACATCATCGTTCGTTTATTTGGGATAGATCCTAATAAAGAACCCAATGCGGTCACTGAAGAAGAGATCCGTATGATGGTGGATGTGGGAGAAGAAAAAGGATCTATTCGTGATACTGAAAAAGAGATGATCAACAACATCTTTGAATTCGATAACATCAATGTCTCTGACATTATGACCCATAGGACCGATGTGTCTGGGATCGAAGTGAATGCCTCTTTCGATGAGGTCAAGAAGATCGTCTTTGAGGAACAATACACTCGTTTTCCTGTCTATGAGGAAACCATCGATGACATCATTGGGATCCTTCACGTGAAAGATCTACTTCAATTCATTGAGCATCAACAGATCATCAACTTCAATTTAAAAGCCCTTCTAAGAGAACCTTATTTCGTTCCTGAATCTAAGAAAACAGATGAATTATTTAGAGAACTACAAAAACGTAAAGTCCATATTGCGGTCGTCATCGATGAGTATGGGGGAACCGCTGGGATCATCACCATCGAAGATCTAATTGAAGAAATCGTAGGAAACATCTTCGATGAATACGATGAGGAAGAGAAACAGATCCTCGTTTTGAATCATTATACCTTTGACGTCGAGGGAGGCATCGATCTAGAAGACCTCGATGAGGAATGTGAGCTTAATCTACCAAGTGAAGTATTAGAAGACTATGATACTTTAAGTGGTTTCTTGACCTATCTACTGGGTCATATCCCAGAAGACAATGAGACCGTAGAGATTTCTTATCGTGATCTAAGATTCAAGATCTTAAAAGCAGAAGATAAGGTCATCGAAAAAGTGCGCATCATTAAGAAAGATAAGAATATAGAAATTAAGAAAGATTAGTACGAATCATAATCAACATAAAGGACGCATATGCGTCCTTCATTCTATACAAGTGAAAGTGTTGTTAGTTCCCATTCAATTAAAGTTCTTTTATGAAGCAGTCTAACCTAAAACCATCTCTTTACTTGACAATTTTTATGATACACAAGCTGTTCATAAACGTTATAAGATCAAGCATAGTTTAATATTTTCGGAAACCTCTCATATAGGATTTAAAGACTTGGTTTAGATCGCCTTCTTCTGCCATTAAGCCATTGACCCAGTTTGGGTTGCGTAAGAGCTCTCTTCCTAAGGCAACAAGTTCTACATCTTCTAGAACTTTTTCTACTTCTAATGGGGTCGTAATGAGGCCTACGGCGATGACGGGTTTATGAAGAATCGCTTTGATGGTTTTAGCGAAGTCTACTTGATACAAAGGGGCTAAAGGAATCTTACGAATGACTACAGCGCCTGATGAGACATGGATCAGATCAAGTTTATCTTTAACGGGTCTTAAGATCTCTGCGACATCTTCAGGATGATTGCCTAAAGGATCATACTCTTCTGCGGAGACTCGAATAAGCAACCACTTATGTTTAGGCCATACACTGGATACTTCGTCGATGACTTCTCTTACGAAACGAGATCTGTTTTCTAAAGAGCCTCCATATTCATCTGTTCTGGTATTGGTTAAAGGAGACATGAATTGGTTGATGAGATAACCATGAGCTCCATGAAGTTCTATCGCATCGAAACCTGCTTTATCCGCTCTTATAGCGGCTTCTTTGAAGGCTTCTATGACTTCTTTGATGTCTTGATGGTCCATCTCTTTAGGAATCAGATAATCTTCTGAGAAAGCAATGGGAGAAGGGGCTAGATGAGGCAATTGTGTTGTCTCTGATTTTCTTCCCGCATGACCCAATTGGATCCCTATCTTAGCACCATATCGATGAGCTTCATCGACGATCAACTTCAATCCTGCGATGTGTTCATCATGATAGATGCCTAGATCATCATCGGTGATTCGACCATTAGGGCTTACACCAGAAGCTTCCATGATGATGAATCCAACATTGCCCATGGCTCTTGTCCCATAATGGGCAATATGGAAAAGGTTGATGAAACCATCCTTAGCTTGATACATACACATAGGAGGCATTACGATACGGTTTTTTAAAGTGATCTCATTTAATGTATAGGGTTTTAGGGCATTCATAGAGTCTCCATCAGTCATTCGACTGGGTTATGTTTAGTTTAGCGTTTATACTGTGGGATGTAAAGCGAGGAACAGCACATGAATAGAAACATAAAGAAGATCATTAAAGGAATGGCTACTCAAGATGGGGCAGGAGTTAAACTGACTCGAGTATTAGGGGCCAGAGAGGTAAGAGACATCGATCCATTCTTAATGTTGGATGCCTTTGATTCTAAAGATCCTAAAGATTACACGAAAGGTTTTCCTTGGCATCCTCATAGAGGCATAGAAACCTTTACCTACTTGATTTCAGGTAAGATCGAGCATCAAGACTCCCTAGGCAATAAAGGCATCCTAAACGATAACGAAGCCCAATGGATGACCGCAGGAAGTGGGATCATCCATCAAGAGATGCCTTTAGTCTCTGAAAGAATGCTGGGACTACAGCTTTGGATCAATCTACCTAAAGTCCATAAGATGACCCAACCTGCGTATTGGGACATCAAAGCGAAAGACATCTTAGAAATTAAAAAAACAGATCAAACGATACGAGTCATCTCTGGTGAACTTGAAGGTAAGAAACCTCTTGTTCAACCTAAGTATGTCCAAGCACGTATACTGGATGTTACCTTAGATTCAAAAGCGACTTTTGAACTGGATACCCCAAATGATAAAACGATCTTCATCTATCTTTTTGAAGGACTCTTAAAAAATACAACGGACCAAACATCGATCCATGATCATTCTGTAGCCCTTTTTGAGAAAGGGGATAAACTGATCCTACAAGCTCAAGTCTCTAGTCGATTCGCTCTTTTTGAAGGACTACCTTTAAATGAGCCTGTTGCTTTTGGAGGACCCATCGTCATGAATACCCAAGCTGAATTGATGGAAGCTTTTAAAGAATTGGACGAAGGGACCTTCATACGATAGGTTCAGCTCTTCATTGACAAGCATCCTTACCTAATCTAAACTTGAATTAGGATAACTTTAATTTAAGGATCAATCTTAGTACTATGACATCTTATCTGGCCTTTATTTAAGGCTAAAAGGAGCACTATGACAAGAAATAGACAACGTTTGATGATGATCACCACCTTAGGATTACTTATGGCTATGATCATCATTATGACTTACATCCCTAATCTAGGCTATATTACAACAGGCTTCTTTTCGATCACCATCGTTCATATCCCTGTCATCATAGGCGCCATCTTAACTGGTCCAATAGGTGGTCTTGTCTTAGGAACGACTTGGGGCGTGACCTCTTGGCACTATGCGACGACTTTAGGAACCATAGAAGCAGCCATCTTCGTCAATCCTTTAGTGTCTATACTGCCTAGGATCTTAGTAGGCTTGATCATCTCTTATTCTTCTTTAGGATTAAAGAAAATCATTCGATTTGATTTCGCGCGTAACTTAGTCGTATCGATCTTAGGCGCCCTCTCAAATACGGTCTTGGTCTTAACGGCCATCTTCTTATTTGCCTCCAGTGGTCTTGTGACCTTTAATCAAGGTCTTGCTTATATCTTCACCTTTGTGATCTCTCTAAATGGATCTTTAGAGATCCTCTCCGCAGGGCTATTAGCGCCTACGGTCTTAAAGGCACTCTCAAAAGCCAGCCTGGTTAAAAAATAACCTGTATAAGACACTTCGGTGTCTTTTTTTTATGGGTCTTTCTCGGTCATCTGAATTGAAAAAAGGGGATAGAAAAGGTATGTTTAAAGTATAAACAGGAGAACACATAATGACCTATACTTTACCCCACTTGCCTTATGAGGTGGCTGCTTTAGAGCCCCACATCGATGCGCAAACCATGACCATCCATCATACGAAACACCACCAAGCTTACGTAGATAATCTCAACGCAGCCTTGGATAAACATCCAGAACTTTACGATGTTTCTTTAGAAAAATTGCTTCAAAATCTATATTCGGTTCCTTCCGATATTAGAATGGCAGTCACCAATCATGGGGGAGGCCATTATAATCATTCCTTGTTTTGGAAACTATTGACGCCTACTTATAAAGATCCTTCCGCAAAACTCATACATTTGATCAATCGAGACTTTGGATCATTAGATGGCCTTAAGGATAAATTCAACACTGCAGCTAAGACCCGTTTTGGCTCAGGTTGGGCTTGGGTCGTCTTGACCAAAGAGAATACTTTAAAAGTAACTTCGAGTTCTAATCAGGATGTCCCCTTCGATGAAGGTACCCCTGTTTTAGCCCTAGATGTCTGGGAACATGCCTATTATTTGAAGTATCAGAATCGTCGAGTAGATTATATAAGTGCATTCTGGAACATCGTTAATTGGCAAATGGTAGAAACTTTGGTCGATGCTGCGTTATAATACAAGCATGACAAAACACAAAAACAAATACATCCGCCTCTCTGTAGGCGAAGAAATAGGAAACGCGATTACCCATGGGGTAATGGCGTTTCTTCTTTTATGGCTTAATCCGTTTATTGCGATCGAAGCGTATAAAAAAGGAGGCTATCTTTTAGCCGTATCAAAATCGATCTTTATCATCAGTTTATTCTTGATGTTTATAGCCTCTTGTCTATATCACTCTATGGCCTATGACACCAAACATAAGCGGGTCTTTCAGATTTTAGATCATATCTTCATTTATGTGGCCATTGCGGGATCATATACGCCTGTAGCCTTAAACATCATCGGTGGATGGTGGGGCATCTTGATCATGATTATCCAATGGGGTATGGTCCTTGCGGGGATCTTGTATAAGTCGATCTCAAGAAGATCGATCCCTAAGCTTTCTGTCACGATCTATTTGATTATGGGTTGGACTGCGATCTTATTTATGCCTTTGATCATACAAAGAGCTTCGCCTTGGTTCATCTTCTTTATTGGTTTAGGAGGCGTCTTATATAGCATAGGATCTTGGTTCTATGCCCAAAAAGAAAGACCTTATTTTCACTTCGTTTGGCACATCTTCATCAACATTGCAGCGATTACTCATTTTATCGCCATCGTCTTCTTCATTTAGTCGTGAATCGTGAATTTTTCTTCACAAAAAAACAAGAAGTTCAATGATATAATGGGAATAACTTTGAAAGGGTAGAATATGAAATTCACTAAAGCTGAGAAGAGTTGGATTTTATACGATGTTGCGAACTCCGCGTTTACACTGGTTACGTCCGCAACGCTTCCGATTTGGTTTGCTTATCTGTATGGGTTAAATCCTATAGGGGAAATCCCAGCGACGACTTTCTTCGCCATCACGACTTCCTTGTCTGTGGCGATCATTGCTTTCTTAAGTCCTTTGATGGGGGCCATTGCCGATCATAAAGGAATGAAACGTAAATTGTTCGTTGGATCCATTGCGATCGGTATCTTGGGAGGCTTAGCTTTCTCAGGGATCACCAATTGGGTCTTATTCTTGGTCTTGTTTGTTATCTCACGTACTGGTTATTCTTTAGCCAACGTCTTCTATGATTCGATGTTGGTCGATGTGACTACCGATGAAAAGATGGATAAATTATCGGCTTATGGATATGCCTTCGGTTATGTAGGTTCAACCATTCCGTTTATCTTAGGGATCGTCTTAGTTATGATGCCTGAAACCTTTGGGTTGACGACTTCTACAGCCACCCAGTTGTCCTTCGTCATTGCTTTGGTATGGTGGTTATTGTTTACGATTCCTTTGCTTAGAAATGTTAAACAAACCTATTATAGAGAAAAAGAAACGCACATCATCTCAAAATCATTTAAACAGATCGCTGTTACATTTGGGAAGATCAGAGCGAATAAAAAAATGTTCTTGTATATCATTGCTTACTTCTTCTACATCGATGGGGTCTATACGATCATATCGATGGCTTCTATCTTTGGAGCTGAAGTTGGTCTAGAAACCAATGGCTTGATCATGGCCCTCTTATTGACTCAATTCGTGGCTTTCCCCTTTGCGATCTTGGCTTCTATTTTAGCGAAGAAGTTTGGGGTATTGACGATGTTGAAAGGCTATGTTGCGATCTATGGCTTCGTTGCGGTATTCGGTTTTACGATCACTGCTGCTGAACCATGGAAATTCTGGATGTTGGCTGTTATCGTTGGTTTGGCTCAAGGCGGGGTTCAATCACTGTCTAGATCTTACTTCGGTAAACTGGTACCTAAGGAAAACAGCAATGAATACTTTGGCTTCTTCGATATCTTTGGGAAGTATGCGGATCTATTAGGCCCATTACTGATGGCTCTATCAGGATTCCTCTTCCATGAGACTCGTTATGCGATCTTGTTTATGGTTACCTTCTTCATCTTTGGCTTCTATCTCTTAAATAAGATCTCCAAGATGGAAAAAGCCGAAAAGCTCGCTAAGTAAAGTTCTGAAAATAAAATGAAACAAATGAAAACATCTTGCAGAAGCGAGATGTTTTCTTTATGATGATACAAAGGAAAGGTAAACAATATGAACTTTTTACCGATGTATTTGATTGGGGCGATCCTAATTGGTTATGTTTTGATTCAGTCTTTTGTTTTTTATAATAAAGCGTATAAACGAGGTCTTGAGATGGGGATGACCAAACATCAACTCAACGAAACGACTCGTAGTTCAGCGATCTTCTCGATCGTACCTTCGATTCCTATCTTAATAGGCTTGGTTGCGATGGTGCCTTTGTTTGGAGATGCGGCCATACCTTGGATTAGATTAAGCGTATTAGGTTCTGTTAGTTATGAAACCTATGCGGCTTTGGCGATCAAAAATGCGGCAGGGGTCGTAAGTTTACTCGAAAACATGAGTGTTTATTCTTCTGCTGTTTGGACGATGACCATTTCGATCATGAGTGGAATGATCATATTGATTTTCTTTTATCAAGGGTATACAAAGAAACTCGATGAGATACGTAAGAAAGATGCCCGCTGGTCAACCTTGTTGATCGCAGCCATGTTTATGGGTCTTGTAGGTACCATAGGTGCTCAACAGATCGTTTTAGGAGGCTATAACTTGATTGCCTTGCTTATCAGTATGGGCATCATGGCCATCTTAGGAGGTCTATCGTTTAAGTTCAAATGGCTGGAAGAATTTGCCTTACCGGTTTCTATCTTAGGGACCTTGACGGCACTTTACTTTATCATGCAGATCTTCGGAGAAAAAATCGTATGAAGCAAGAACAATACATCACCAGTCTACATAAACTAGGTAAACGTTTCGTTATCATATCGGCTTTATTGATGTTGGCCGTACCTTTGACTTTTAGTATCGTGTATAACGCATGGCCTACCTTAGATCTAATGATAAAAGGTATGTTGTCGGTAGGGGCGATCTATATCCCGATCGCAATCATTGAGACCTACAATTATGCCCCTATGATGGGCATTGGGGCGACCTATCTATCTAACGTTACTGGAAATATCGCGAATATGAAACTACCTGCTGCGTTGACAGCGATCAGATTGGCCAAAGTTGAATCAGGTTCTGATGAAGCCGAGATCATTGCGACCTTAGCAGTAGCGACTTCATCGATCGTTACCACAGTGATCATCATCGTAGGGATGTTGGTACTGCTTCCTTATATCAGTGTCATCGAAGGTTTCTTAGGGTCTTTGACAGACTACTTGGTCCCTGCGATCTTTGGGGCCTTAGGCGTTGTCTTTGTGGTTCGTAATTGGAAACTTACGATCGCACCTTTTGTGTTAATGATGCTCTTGTTTATGTTTGTGGTCAAGAGTCCTACAGTTCAACCTGCTTTGGTTCCTGTAGCCTCTGTCTTTTCGATCGTGGTTGCTCGTCAACTCTTTAAAAAAGGATGGGTTAAATAATGAAACAAAGCAGTTCGCTTGAACATCTTCAAAAAGCCATTCAATGCGAAACCATATCCTATCCTGATCGTTCTCGCATCGATTTTAAAGAATATGATAAGTTCATCGATTTCGTAAAGAAAGCTTATCCTTTACTTCATAAGAAAGCGAAACTAGAATTCGTAGAGAAACATAGTCTTGTCTTTCATCTTAAAGGAAGCACTGATAAAGATCCGATCGCACTGATGGGTCACTATGATGTGGTACCTGTCAATCCAGCAGGTTGGAATGTGGGTCCTTTCTCAGGTGAGCTTATTGATGGCTACGTTTATGGACGAGGCACTTTAGATATGAAAGGCCAAGTCATCGCTGTCTTAGAAGCTGTAGAAGCTTGTCTAGAAGAAGGTCTTGTCTTTGAGAGAGATGTTTATCTCTTGTTTGGACATAATGAAGAAACAGGTTCTGAGATGCCTGATTCTGGAGCACGATTGACTCGTGATCTCTTAAAATCAAGAGGTATACATTTTAATATGGTACTTGATGAAGGAGGAGCTTTCATCAATGGGAAGTCGATGGGAGTCAACTCTACAGTAGCTTTGATTGGGGTAGGAGAAAAAGGTTATCTCGATGTAGAACTGACCGCAACTCAAAACGGAGGTCATGCGTCTATGCCTCCTGTCACCAGTGCCTTATACGATGTCTTCCAAGCCGCAATGAAGATGGAATCGAATAAGTTTCAAGCCGATTTCAATCCCGCCACAAACGCGATGTTTGAAGCATTGGTGCCTCATATGTCTCAACCTTTGAA
>CAIXIN010000194.1 GCA_903919545.1 uncultured bacterium
CTAAAGTCAAAAACAAACACAGGCAAAATAGCTTTACTGACATCCTCCCTTTTATGGGGGATTTCTTTTGTGGCGGTCCAAGAAGCGCTTAATCGAGGATGGACCCCCTTTATCTTGATGGGTTTTAGAGGACTGTTGGCGTCGATTGCTTTAGGATTCATCGCATTTAGACGACCATTTTGGAGAAATAAAGGTTTATTGGGATATAGCTTTATTGCGGGGATCATCTTGTTTATTGGCTTTATCTTTCAAACCTATGGACAGATCTTCTCGACCGTATCCAATGCGTCGTTTATTACCGTTCAATATGTCGTGTTTATACCTTTACTGATGTGGAGAAGACGCAAGATCACGACTTCAGTTATCTTTGGTGTTGGTTTAGCGATGATAGGGACAGGCTTTTTGACTTTATCAGAAAGCTTTGCCTTCCATATCGGAGATGTCTTATTGATTTCTTGTGCCCTTGTCTTTGCGTTACATATCATGGTCATTGAGAAAGTAGCCAAGTATAACGATGTGATGGCGGCGACTTTTATCCAAGTCTTTACGATCAGTGTCCTTGGTTTCTTGGTTTCTTTATTTACTCAACCTGTGATCCCAAGTGATGGATGGATCTATGTGATCTATGCGGGGATCGTATCCAGTGGTATTGCCTTTCTCTTTCAAGTCTATGGGCAGAAACATGTGGATTCTACCTTATCTGGGATCATCTTATCGTTTGAAGCTTTGTTTGGGGCCTTAGGCGCCATCTTTATTCTTCATGAACCTTTTACTCAAAATACTCTTATTGGGGGCTTTTTAATGATGAGTGCAGTATTTATGGTTGAACTTGGTCCTAAGTTAGGAGTAAGATTAAAAAGAGGTAACTATGACTGAACTGACTTTTTTAACTGAGATTAACGATGAAAGAAAAGGCAATCATTTGTGTGCTTTCAACGGCTTTCTCGAAGACTATTTAGAAACCATTGAAGAGAGTCCTCTAAGAGAGACTTTAAAAAGCTTAGAAGCTTTGAATCCTGACTTTAGGATCATGGTTGGATATCGTTTTAATATCCAAACCGAAGCGGTTTCTAATCAGATCATTCGTTATAAAGACATCACTAAACTTCCTTCTCATCCCTTTGTTTTACCTATGTTGATCTATGGGAAAGATTCAAATGAAGAAGTTGTAGGATTTATCTTAGCTCAAGAAGAAGAAAGCTTTACAGTCTTAAAAGGTCTCTATTATGCGATCACAGAAAACAAAGCTTTACTTGAACCTTTAAGAAACAACATCATCGTAGCTCATCTCAACGAAGAGACCATAAAGATCATTACCCAATTATCTAAAGCTGAAATCAAGTGTGGAGCTGCCCAACGAATGATCGATGGGAAGTATTATGCGGATCTCAACGAACTTAAAACCATCGTTAAAGCAGAAGCAGAAACCCTTCAAGCTCAAATCAAAGAAGACTTCAAGGAACATAAACATCGTGCTCCTTTGATCTATAAAGCGGTGACCTCTTGGTTCTTGATGAAGAAGGTACTCTACGTTCAAACGATGATGAATCGTCATCTATTGGATCGTGAATGCGGAGGTGACGTTAAGAAACAACGCCATCAAGCGAAACTCAATGCGGACTCTGTAACTTTCATCGCTTACAGTGAACTGTGGAGAACGACTACAAACTAAAGGCTCTTACGAGCCTTTTTTATTTCATGATTTTTCTTACGAGTTTAAGCGTGCTTTTTGAATAAGGAGGATAAACGAGATCTAAATCAAAAAGAGAGCTCTTTTTAACTACGCTTTTTAAATGAGAGAAGGTCTTGAATGAGAAGTGACCATGATAAGAACCCATACCAGAGGAACCTACACCTCCAAAAGGTAAGTCTCGATTACTGATCTGCATGATGGTGTCATTGATGGCACCAGATCCAAAGGATATCTTAGAGAAGACTTCTTTCTCAACGTTCTGATTCTTCGTAAAGAGATAAAGCGCTAGAGGTTTTTCTTTTCGTCTAAGCATCTCTATGACTTCATCGATTGAATCAAAGCTTAAGATCGGAAGCAAAGGCCCAAAGATCTCTTCGCCCATGATAGGATCATCCCAAGATACACGATCGATCAAGGTAGGACTTAAGTAGAGATGTTTCTTATCAGAGACATTCCCATAGATGACTTTTTCAGGATCGATCAATTTTCTGAGTCGATCAAAATGACGCTCATGAATGATCTTACCGAAACTGATCTGATCGAGCTTCATCTCTGTGATGACTTTCTTAAGCTCTTCGTTAAACGCATCCTTTATAGAAGCTTGAACCAAAACATAATCAGGAGCGATACAGGTTTGGCCCGCATTGATGAATTTCCCAAAAGCGATACGACGAGCCGCAAATCTTAGATCAGCGCTTTCTTCAACGATCGTAGGGCTTTTACCACCTAATTCTAAGGTGACTGGGACTAAGTTCTCACTGGCGGCTTGATAAACGATCTTGCCTACTTTTGTGGAACCTGTGAAGAAGATATGATCGAAAGGAAGATGAACCAAGGCATTGGTGACTTTTTCATCTCCGGTGAAGATATCGACGAGTTCTGGTTTAAAGGTACTCTTGATGAGATCTACCAAGACATCTTGCGTATGAACTGCGTGTTCACTTGGTTTGACCATAACGGTATTACCAGCCGCAAGCGCCCCAATCAAAGGTTCGATCACCAATTGAAAAGGATAGTTATAAGGTCCTATGATCAGGATGGTTCCTAAAGGTTCTGCTTTTACCCATGACTTTGAATAGAAATTAAACAAGGGTGTAGGAACTCTATGAGGTTTAGCCCACTTATCGAGTCTTTTTAAAGTATCATCGATGGACGCTAAACAGAAACCTACTTCTGTCGTAAAAGCTTCAAACTCTGATTTATTGAGATCTCGTTTAAGGGCTTCATTGATGAGGCTTTCTTTTTCTAGAATAGCTTTCTTTAGATTTCTTAATTGGGTCTTACGATAGTTAAGATCCTTAGTGATGTCTTGATGAAAGAAATCGTGTTGAGCTTGAAGTTGTTGGGTAAACATAAGGCCTCCTAGACAGTTTGTCTAATACTTAATAGTAAGATTTCGAAATCTTTATGGGTAAAGATCTTAGGTACAGGATAGAAAGGATTGGCTTCAGAATAGGCATTCTTCGCCATCTTAGGAATATCAGTATCTAGGATACCTTTTAGATCACTAGGTATATTCATACGAGTATTCATGGATTCGATTTGAGCTATGAAAGCTTCAGCTTTATCAATAGATGAAGCAGACTTAACTGTAAGCTTAGTAAGATCTGATAACTCAGCGAGTTTTAGTGTAACGCTAGATTCATAATAACGCAATACACGAGGTAGTAAGATCGCATTCGCCAATCCATGAGGGGTATTATAGAAACCTCCTAAAGTATGAGCTAAGGCATGGACATTACCGACATAAGCCATCGTAAATGCTTTACCTGCCTTAAACGCAGCTTTCTGCATATTTAATCGAGCGTTCATATTCTCAGGATGTTCATAAGCTTCAACCAAGTTTTCAAATATCAATTGGATGGCTTCAATAGCCAAGGCTCTAGTTTCTTTCGTATTGGCTTGACCAATATAAGCCTCTATCGCATGGGTCAACGCATCCATCCCTGTGGTAGAAGTGATATGAGGAGGAAGATTCTTGGTTAGGATTGGATCCAAGATCGCATAGGCAGGAAACAGATTAGGATCCGTAATGGCGTACTTCTCATGAGTATGAGGATTGGTGACGACACAAGCCAAGGTGGTTTCACTACCTGTGCCTGAAGTCGTTGGGATCGCAATAACAAGAGGAGTTCTTCTTAAAACTCCTAAGACACCTTTCATTTGACGTAAGGATTTATTTGGACGAGCGACGCGTGCTGCGACACCCTTCGCACAATCAATCGGAGATCCACCCCCAAACGCAATGATGGCTTGACAGTTATTGCCGTGATATGCAATCAAAGCTTCTTCGATATTATCTACCGTTGGGTTGGCTTTTGTTTGATCGTAAAGCGCTACTTTGATGCCTTTAGCGTTTAAATCATCCAGTAAAGGTTTGGTGAGATTGATCTTTGAGAGCTGAGGATCAGTAACGAAAAGAACGCTGGATATTTTAAGTTCATCGTTGAGTAAAGGTGCGATCTCATAGATCGCATTCTCTTTTGAGATGACTTTAGGGAAATGAAAAGGAATCACTGCGACGATGATTTTGAATACCATTTGATAGAGTCGATAATAGAGATTAAGCATAGGGTTTAGCCTTTCGTTTTCAATGAAAACATTGGCTTAATTATACAGTGCTTAAGTGTTTGTGTAAGATGAAACTTATTTCACAATAAAGGCAAGTTTCCTTGCCTATAAACCTTCTATTTCTTCTAAGATGAGTCTTTGTTCAAGACACTGAGCTTGACCTAAACTTTGATTACTTAAAGTGTTCATAAGGTTCTTATCTTTACTCACAAAACGCATGAGCGCGAAGAAGCCATCATCTAGGAAAGTAGTCTCTCTTAAGCTTTCCTTATTGAAGCGTCTTATCGTATCGATCTTTTCGATGGGGACCTTAACCATAAGCTCTTCCATCTCAACCAATTGAGTCAATTTCGTAGTCTTAAGGGCTAAGATCACAGAATCCATATACGCATGAACCAAACCATTGATTCCTAGATTGGTTCCCCCATAGTATCTGATTACTACCGCTAAGATGTCGGTGATGTCTTGTTCCTTCAGGACCTTGAGCTCTGTTTTTCCTGCTGTGCCTGGGACTTCCCCATCATCTGAACTTCGTTCAACGTTATTGGATCTAAAGGCATAGGTGATATGCGTAGTTTCTGGATGTTCAGATTTAAGTCGATTTAAAATGACTTTGGCTTCTTCGAATGAAAAAACACGCTCAAGATGGGTGATAAATTCAGAGTGCTTTAGTGTTAAGATAGTGCGTGTGTTAAAATGAATACGGTACGACATTAATGAAAGTATACCATAGGGGGTACTGATGAACCAACGATATTCTAGAAAGCAAATGAGTGTCCTTTGGAGCGAAGAAGCCAAGTATTCTGCATGGCTAAAAGTAGAACTTGCGGTATGCGAGGTCTATGCCTCTGAAGGTAAGATCACTCAAGAAGAACTCAAAGCCCTTTCTAAGGCTTCTTTCTCAGTTGATCGAATCAATGAGCTTGAGAAAGAAACCAAACATGATGTGGTAGCTTTTACACGCAGTGTATCTGAAAGCTTAGGCGAAGAAAAACGTTGGATCCATTATGGTTTGACCAGTACAGATGTGGTCGATACAGCGATGGGTCTTATCATGAAAGATGTGGATGTCTTATTAAAAGAAGACCTCTTGGCTTTAAGAGCTGTTTTAGTTAAGAAAGCCAATCAATATAGAAAGACCCCTTGTATGGGAAGAACTCATGGGATACATGCGGAAATCACCAGCTTTGGGTTGAAGTTTGCCTTATGGATCGCAGAG
>CAIXIN010000195.1 GCA_903919545.1 uncultured bacterium
AGCGGGGTATTCGTTTACCGTTCAATTTTATCACAGAACGGATGAATTATCTATTTTTGTCTACCATAGGCTTGTTTAAGAATCGCTTTTAGATCAGCGACTAAAGGTAAACGTGGATTACATGGGGTACATTGGTCTTCATACGCCATCATTGAAACTAGATCTACTTCATTCGCAAACATTTCTGGAGAAATCTTTTGAGCAGCAAGATTCATCACGATCCCACAACCTTCAGCCAAGTCGTAGCAAGCTTGAGCATAAGATTCAACACCTTGTTCAGGTGTCTCTGCAGGAAGACCTAGCATCTTCGCTAAAGTCTGATATTTCTCATTGGCTTTATAGTAGTTGTATTTTGGCCAAGTAGCTGGCTTAGAAGGATGAGTCCCATTGAATCGAATGACATGAGGCATCAAGATCGCATTGGCTCTTCCATGAGGCACATGCCAAGTACCACCTATCTTATGAGCTAAGGAATGGTTAATTCCCAGGAAACTATTGGCGAAAGCCATACCAGCGATGGTAGAAGCATTATGCATCTTCTCACGTGCCTCTGGATCATTTTTCCCATCTTTTACGGCTCTAGGTAAGTAATCAAAGACCATCTTGATGGCTTGTAGACATAGACCATCGGTGAAATCAGAGGCCAAGGTCGAAACATAAGCTTCAGTCGCATGAGTCAATACATCCATTCCTGTATCCGCGGTGACAGAAGCAGGAAGATTCATCGTAAAGGTAGAATCAACGATCGCAACCGTGGGGGTCAAAGAATAATCCGCTAATGGATATTTCTTATTAACCCGTTTATCTGTCAATACCGCAAACGGAGTTACTTCTGAGCCTGTTCCTGAGGTCGTAGGGATACATACCAACTGTGTCTTCTTACCCAGTTCAGGATACTTGAATGCACGTTTACGGATATCCATGAACTTCTGTTTTAGATCATCGAAATCTACATCAGGATGTTCATAGAAGAGCCACATCCCTTTAGCTGCATCCATAGGTGAACCTCCACCTAATGCGATGATCGTATCTGGTTTAAATGCTTCCATCAATTCATAACCTTTTCTTACGGTATCTAGTGATGGATCCGGTTCAACATCACAGAACAATTGGATTTGAACTTTATTGCGTCTAAGGTTGAGTTGGTCAACAATCTTAGCGTAATAGCCCAAATCAACCATAGAACGATCCGTTACAACGAAGACGCGTTCTACATCTTTCATTTGTTGAAGATACTGAATCGAATTTCTTTCGAAATAAATCTTAGAAGGAATCTTGAACCATTGCATATTGTTGTTCCTGCGACCGATGCGCTTGATGTTGAGTAGGTTGATGGCGGAGACATTATTAGACACTGAGTTGTGACCATAAGATCCACATCCTAAGGTCAACGAAGGTATAAACGCATTATATACATTCCCTATACCACCGAAGGTCGCTGGAGAATTCCAGATGATACGAATTGCCTTACAAGCTTTCCCAAAATCTTCAGCGATTTTCTTATCTTCAGTATGTATGGCTGCAGAATGCCCTAGTCCATTAAACTCAACCATTTCTTTGCTGTAACGAATACCTTCTTCAGTAGAGTTCGAAACAATGAAGGATAAGACAGGGCTCAGTTTCTCTCTTGTGCAAGGTTCATTAGGTCCAATTTCTTTGACCTTGACCCCTAAGATTACAGTATTCTCAGGTACTTTGAAACCAGCTTGTTCAGCGATCCAAGAAGCAGGACGTCCAACGATGGCAGGGTTTAAAGCTGCACCTGCACAGTTAGTTCCTCCACAAGTCGCTCCGAAACAGAATTGTTCAAGTTTTGCTTTCTCAGCTTCAGTAACGAAGTAAACTCCATACTTCTTAAAAAGCTCTAAAGCTTGATCATTGATCTCTTGATCGATGATGACACATTGTTCAGAAGCACAGATCATTCCATTATCGAATGCTTTAGACATAACGATATCATTAACTGCTTGTCTAAGATTACAGGACTTTTCCATATAAGCAGGCACATTACCTGCCCCTACCCCTAATGCTGGTTTACCACAAGAATAAGCAGCTTTAACCATCGCATTTCCACCCGTAGCCAAGATCGTTGCGACATCTTTATGATTCATTAAGAACCCTGTTCCTTCTTTTGAAGGCTTATCGATCCATTGGATACAGTTTTCTGGTGCACCAGCCTTTACTGCTGCCTCATACACAACCTTAGCTGCTTCTGCAGAACACAGTTGAGCGCCTGGATGGAAAGAGAAAATGATGGGGTTTCTTGTCTTAAGCGAAATCAAACACTTGAAGATAACCGTTGAGGTAGGATTCGTAATAGGTGTGATCCCTGCGATGACCCCTACAGGTTCTGCGATTTCAGTAATCCCTGTGGCTTCATTTTGAGATACGATCCCAACGGTTCTTAAGTGGCGCATATCATTTACCACGAACTCACACGCAAATAGATTCTTAGTAGCTTTGTCTTCAAAAACGCCTCTTCCAGTTTCTTTGACCGCTAACATGGCCAACTCACCGTGTTGATCTAAAGCTGCAACACTGGCTTTGGCGACGATGTAATCGATCTGCTCTTGATTTAATTGTAAAAATCCATCTAAAGCTACACAACCTTTTACAACCAACTGATCGACATCTCTCTCAATGGCAACTAGTGGGTTAACTGCTTCTGTAATAACGCTTTCTTTCTTTGTCATACGTTCCTCCGTTACTTGTTATTCTTTTCACGAGTTTACTATATCACAGTCCACTATAGTGTCAATACCTATTGTTATATTTTTCACAAGTAAACGCTTTCAAGTTTTTGCTCAAATAAAAAGAGCGCTTTCACGCTCACATTTGTTCAAAAGTCTTCATCATTAGGATCGCATCTTCATCAGGATGAGAGTAATATTGCTTCCTCACCGCTGCTTTTATGAACCCATTTTTCTCATAGAGATGGATGGCTTTAGTGTTAGAGATTCTTACTTCTAAAGTCATCACTTCGACTTTATTTTCTAAGGCATACTCCAACGAATACTTAACCAAGCTCTGGCCTAGACCATTACCTTGATGATTAGAAGCAACACCTAAGGTAGTGATCTGAAGTGCATCTTCATTCAACCATAGTCCTAAATAGCCTCTTATTCCCTGTTCTTCTTCTACCACATAATGGGCATAAGGATTTTCCAGTATCTCAAAGCGATAGTTCTCTTCGCTCCAAGGTGAACTAAAAAGTTCTTTCTCTAAGATCATGATTTTAGGTAGGTCCTCAAGCGTCATCTTACGAATCATGAATGATAATCTTCCGTTTCCTTTAAGTATCTAGGGGTCAAAGTATGAACAATCTCAACTTTTATCCATTGATCTTTAAGATCGATGAAATGTTGAGGACAAAAGACTTCGGTAGCTTTTCTTTCAATCAAATGCGCATCACCTACGATGATCGCATCAGATCCAATAAGCGTTGTGGCTTCTTCGATCAATATGGCCCTGTCTTCCTCAACTGCGATCCCATTACGATAATGTCCTAAATAGACTCTTTTCGCTCTCGCATCCATGACCGCATAGACTTCAGGTAAAGATCCACAAAGGAGTTGTAAACTACTGATCGTATACAGTTGTATCCCTTGGATCAGACCTAATACTTTCGCAACGGTCATAGAAATACGAAGTCCAGTATAAGAACCTGGCCCATCCGTTAAAATCAATGCATTTAAGTCATTTGGATTCCATCCTGCGAGCTTAAACAAACGATCGATCTCAACCATGATGGTTTCAGATTGTGTTTTAAAAGCAGGGGTCTGAATCGATTGAACTAAGATATCATTTTCAATCAAAGCTATCGTTAAAAAGCTATGGGATGTATCTAAAGCAAGAGTTTTCATATGAGTTTCTCCAAGATCTGTGTAGTGGTTGACCCATGAGAGATCAGCTCAATCAAACGATCATCCTCATCTAAACGGGTCAATGTGATCTCAAGATAGTCTTGAGGTAAAAGTTCTTTGATGTATTCTGGCCATTCTATGACACATACTCCTTGTGTCCCTATCAATTCTTCAAATCCAAGGTCTTGGTGGAGACCTTCTAAACGATAGGCATCGATATGGGTCAGTTTTAATCTTCCGTTATACATCTTCATGATGGTGAAGGTTGGGCTAGAAACCATCTTTTGGATCTCTAATCCTTTGGCGAGGCCTTGGGTAAAAGTTGTCTTACCTGCGCCTAGATCACCACTAAGGGCGATCACAGATCCTTCATTTAAAAGTAGCGCAATCGTATGCGCTAAGGTTTTAGTTTCTTGAGTTGAATGTGTCGTAATTTGTTTTTTCATAGTGCTTACCTATTATATCAAAAAATCAATGAGACAAAAGAAAAACTCCCTTGGGGGGAGTTTTTCTAACTGGCAACGTGCTTGTTTCACTATGGCTAGCATAGCTATATTTACCGCTGAAGTGCTTAACTTCTGTGTTCGGGATGGGAACAGGTGTGACCACTTCGCTATTGTCACCAGATCTGAGAGTTTATTCTCTCAAAACCGAATATCAGATAGATAGTTGTTGTATTCAGGACGATCAATCTAAATAATTGATGTCTAAGTTATGGGTGTGATTAAATCCTCGACCTATTAGTATCAGTAAACTGAATGCATTGCTGCACTTACATCTCTGACCTATCAACCTCGTCGTCTTCAAGGGGTCTTACTTCACAAGGAATGGGAAATCTCATCTCGGAGCCGGTTTCACGCTTAGATGCCTTCAGCGTTTATCCGATCCATACTTGGCTACCCAGCTATGCCCTTGGCAGGACAACTGGTGCACCAGAGGTATGTCCATCTCGGTCCTCTCGTACTAAAGACAGAACTCCTCAAATTTCCTACGCCCACAACAGATAGGGACCGAACTGTCTCACGACGTTCTGAACCCAGCTC
>CAIXIN010000196.1 GCA_903919545.1 uncultured bacterium
GACCTATCATAGCGAACCTTTATGGGAAGCAGGAATCGATGGGATTTTTAAAGGAGAGACCGAATTGGTCTTTTGGGATCAAATAGAAGGAAAGAAAGTCTTAGGGTATCAAGCTTCTCCTAATGAAGAAGTTGAAATCTTAAAGGTCGATCTTAAGAACTTAGAAGCTTATCCTTCTCCTTATTTTTTAGATGAAGATAAAGATTCTATGGATAAACGATATCTCTATGTTGAAAGCTCAAGAGGCTGTCCTTTTGGATGTAGCTACTGTATGGCGTCACTTGATCGAAGAGTTCGTCTATTCTCTAAGAAGTATATGGATGATTTCTTTGTCCAACTTAGAAACAGTGGTGTTAAACAAGTTAAGTTTTTAGATCGAACTTTTAATGTGTCTAAAGAGAGAGCCCTTCATTTGGCCAAGACTTGTTTATCGATGCCTGAATCTATGGCTTTTCATGTGGAATTGGTAGGGGATAGCTTAGATGAAGAGCTTATAAAGTTTTTTATCGAAGAAGGAAAACAACGCTTTAGAATGGAAATCGGAGTTCAATCTCTTAATCCAAAAACACTTCAAGAAGTTTCCAGATCAACGAATTTACCTACACTATTAACCTTGATTGAACGATTCTCTCAAGCTCATCTTAAACAACACATCGATTTGATCGCTGGTTTACCTTATGAAGATTTAAATTCATTTAAACATTCTTATGGGGGTTTACTTCGTCTAAAAGCTCATGAACTTCAAGTAGGTATCTTAAAGCTACTTCACGGGACAAGTTTAAAAGAAAATGCGTTAAAGTATGCTTATGAAGCAGCCTTGACTTCACCATATCAGATCACTCAAAGTCATTGGATGAGTTTAGAAGATATCCAAGCTGTAGAAGAAGTCGCTTTAGCAACTGAAAGAGCGTATAATTCCCAAAAGTTAAAAGATGAATTGGATGATTTGTTTATGGATCTTAGTTTAGAACCATTTGATCTTATTCGAAGCATAGGTCATGAGATCGCTTCTTTAGCTCATCCTTACTCTAACCAAGCGTTTTATGTGGCCATCATCGAAGGTTTAAAAAAACATCTCCCAGAATCAAAAGCCAAGGCAATGGTGACCCATGCCTATTATAAAAACAGTACACTGTGGCCTCCTTCGCTTTATCCTTATCAAGTCGATAAAACACGACTAAATCACATACGAGAAACATTAGGTTTAGATCAAAACATCAAGCATGCGATCTTGATCGATCGCGTGGATGGATTAGATGGTCATGAACTATGGACCTTTGGGGTCAAAGGTCAAAAGAAACAATGTTTTATCTTAGATAAAGAAAATCACCTAGAAAAGGAACTGAGCTTATGAAGATACTCTTAGCGACACATAACCCCCAATAAAGTTATTGAACTCTTGGCTTTATTAAAAGATCATCCTGAGATCGAAGTTTTAACTTTAACTGATCTTAATATCACAGAAGAACCCGAAGAAACAGAAAGCACGTTTATGGGCAATGCCCAACTTAAAGCGAAATGGGCAGCAGAGAAAAGCGGAATGATCAGTTTAGCGGATGATTCTGGTTTAGAGATCGATGCGCTTGATAAAGAACCTGGGGTCATGTCTGCACGATATCTAGGTAAAGATACTCCCTATACCATAAAAAATCAGATCATTTTAGATCGACTAGAAAAGGTAAGCGATAGATCAGCCCGTTTTGTTAGTGTGGTCGCGATCGCATCTCCACAATCCTCTGTCTCACTTATCAGTAATACTGATATAATTTGTTGTGAAGGAATCATGGAAGGAAGCATTGCTTACCATCCAGAAGGATCTAATGGTTTTGGATATGATCCTATCTTTATTCCTCAAGGATTTAATGAGACCTATGCCCAGATGAGCACAGAAACCAAAAATAAGGTTTCTCATCGAGGACAAGCATTTAGAAAAGTGGTTATCGTATTGACCCAAGGAGAAAAACCATGAGACTTGTAGAAAAAGTAAACGCCTTAGCTTTAGGCATCATCGTATGGATCGTTTTGGTACTTTCTGTACTACAATTCACTGCGTTCAATGTTGATTTCTATAGGGAACAATATGCCTATCGTGATACAGCTGCCAGTATAGGGGTATCTGAAACAGATCTCATCAAAGTGACTGAGGTCCTTTTGGATTATACTTCTGGAAAAAGACCAGACATGATCGTTGATGTAGAAATCAATGGTGTCATGAAACAGTACTACAATCAACGAGAGATCGATCATATGGTCGATGTCAGGGTTTTATATTTAAAGGTCCTACAAATCAGAGATATTCTCTTGCTTATTGGTTTAGTTAATATCTTTGCCTTGTTTGCGCTTAGAAAGAAAAAAGTTGTTGAAGAATTAAACTTTGGATTGACTTGGGTCAGTGTTGGTTTTGGGGCCATCATCTTACTCTTAGGATCTTTCGCAATCATCAACTTTGATGCCTTTTGGACAGCTTTCCATAAAGTATTCTTCTCCAATGATCTCTGGTTACTTGATCCGTATACCGACAACTTGATCAATATGGTTCCTCAAGAATTTTTTATCGATCTTATCGTGATGATCTTGATTCATTTCACTTTGAGTCTAATGACGATCTTTGTCTTGCTTAAGTCAGAAAAAGCCAAAGGGATCACTCAAAACAGTTTAAAAGTCATCGCAGTCATTACGATGACCATCGATCATATGGGCTACTTCTTATTCCCAGAGATAAGAGAAATGCGTATCATAGGACGCATTGCTTATCCAATCTTTACGTATTTATTTGCGATGAGCTATCGTTTCTCACACGATAAGATCAAACTGCTTATTCGCTTGGTGATCTTTGCGGTAGGAGGACATCTCTTGATCTTATGGGCAGGGGACAGTGGTTTCTATAATATCCTCTTCTTATTTATCTTAGGTTGGATCGCATTTTGGGTCATCGATCAAAAGAAAGGTTTATTCTTAAACCTTATTGTGGTTTCAATATTAGCGTATTTAGCTCAAGCGATAGGCGTAGACTATGGGTATTATGGGATCTTGACCTTGGTGATCTTCTATGTCTTTTATGAAAACAAGTGGAAACAATTCCTATTCTTCTCCATCTTAACGATATTCTTCTCATTTGAATGGTTGATTACCAATCTCTTGACCAATTCTCAATATTGGACCTACTTACCTTTCATTTTTAGTAAAGGGATCTATACCTATACCAGTTACTTCCCTCAAATCTTTGCGATACTGGCTTTGATCCCCATTGGATTTTATGTTTATAAAGCACCTAAGAGTAAAACAAGCTGGTCCTATATCACCAATCAATACTTCTTCTATTTCTATTATCCGATCCATTTCGCCATCTTGGCTTATCTCCATTTCCATTCATGATCCACATCATTCTATTTGAACCTGAGATCCCTCAAAACACAGGCAATATTATGAGGACCTGTGCTGCAACCAACACA
>CAIXIN010000197.1 GCA_903919545.1 uncultured bacterium
ATGATTGCCTTAGCGGGAGCCATCGTTATTGGGCCTCGTATTGCGAAGTTTAAAAAAGATGGGACAGCACGTGCTTTCCCTGGTCATGATATCCCAATGGCGATCATTGGGACCATTATCCTATTCTTCTGTTGGTTTGCGTTTAATGCGGGATCTACTCTAAATGCCTCTGATTTTAGATTGGCTGTAGTTGCGACAAACACAATGATCGCAGGTGCGATCGGTGGTTTGGTTGCGATGTTTTATATGTGGGTCAAGTTTGGGAAACCTGATCCTTCGATGACTGCGAATGGAGCTTTGGCTGGATTGGTTGCGATCACTGCCCCTTGTGCGTTTGTCGATGGGATGGCATCACTACTGATTGGATCCATCGCGGGCCTATTGGTTTGTTTCGCCGTTCCTTTCATTGAGAATAAGTTTAAGATCGATGATCCAGTAGGGGCGATCTCTGTTCATGGGATCAATGGGATCTGGGGTGTCATCGCTGTTGGTTTGTTTGCGGATGGGACTTATGGGGATGGGCTCAATGGGGTTGCAGGTGGCGTAAGAGGCTTGTTTTATGGGGATGCCTCACAGTTAGGTGCCCAGTTGATTGCGGTGCTTGTGCTTATCGTATGGGGCTTCGGTTTATCTTATCTTTTCTTTAGATTCCTAGATAAAGTATGGGGCTTAAGAGTTAAACCTGAAGATGAACTCGAAGGTTTAGATATACCTGAAATGGGTGTACTTGCCTATCCAAGCAATATGTTGACGAGATCTGAGTTGGATTATGATTCACCAGAAAACGCACATATCAAACAATTGAATCGTTTTCATTATTATGAACCTAGTCAACAATCTAAATTAAACAAAGAAGAAGTCAAGATCGATCAAGCAGTTCCAGTGGAAGTCATCTCAGCTCCTTCTACCACCATGGTTTCAGACATTAAACTTACTAAGATCGACATCATTACTCGTCAAAGTAGATTTGAGGCTTTAAAAGAAGCTATGGCTGAGATTGGGATCACTGGGATGACTGTAACACAGGTCTTAGGTTGTGGGATCCAAAAAGGCAAGACAGAATACTATCGAGGCGCAGAAACGGAAATGAACTTGCTTCCTAAAGTTCAAGTAGAGATCGTCGTCGCGAAAGTACCTGTAAGATTGGTCATAGAGACCGCTAAACGTGTCTTATACACAGGCAATATCGGTGATGGGAAGATCTTTGTCTATGATGTAGAAAACGTCATCAAAGTTCGAACCGGCGAAGAAGGATATGACGCACTTCAAAACGAAGCTTAACTAAATAAAGACCCATCTATAATTTAGATGGGTCTTATTTACTTTTCTTCAGGAGAAGTAGGACCTTCGAGATCCAACTGATAAAAAGCTAAATCTAACCACTTCCCAAACTTATATCCCGCATTATGTATCATTCCTGAATAAGAGAATCCACACTCTAAATGAAGCTGTATACTGGCTAAGTTGGCAGAGTCTATACCTCCAACCATTGTCTTATATCCAGATTCAGTTGCCTTATCGATGAGAAACTTAAGTAAAGCTTTCCCATAACCTTTATTTCTATGTTGGACATCCACATAGACAGAATGTTCAATTGTGTATTTATAGGCAGGTCTCGTTCTAAAAGATCCATAAGTCGCATAGCCTATAACCAACTCATTTTCTACCCCAATGTAAACAGGATAGCCATCATCGATCTTATGATGAAACCAATCCAATTGATCTTTTAAAGTTGCGGGTTCATAGGCATAGACCGAAGTTGAATGGATGAGGGCTTCATTGAAGATCTCAAGGATCCTTAAGACATCTGATTCTTTGGCTTCTCTTATGATCATAAGTGCTCCTTACTCAGAGAGGTTTCATTCAAAACACGCCTAATTGTTTTGTGATTTATTAGTGCTTCAGTGAGTTCTTCCTCATCTACACACTCAAAGTTTCCTAGTTTAATAGAAGGCTTTGATTTCCCATGGAAATCACTTCCCAAGGTCATGAGTAAATTTCTAGACAAAGCTTTTTCTCGATAGAATTGAATCTTTATCTCATCATGATAAGAACTATAGACTTCAATGCCTTCTAGACCTAGATCTAGGATGTCTTTAAGAAGTTCTTCATCCATCCCGATATTGTTTCCAGGATGAGCGAATACCGCAAAACCACCTGCGCTTTTGATACGTTGGACTGCTTCTAATGCACTTATAAAGTTTACTTCTACATAAGCGATCTTACCTTGAGCCATAAAATCCCAATAGAAGTTAACGAAGGGATTATCGGATCTGCTTCCTCCACTACGATAAGCTTTTAGAAAGACATTGTCGATATTACGCTCATCTTCTAAAGCGACTTCTCCTATCATTTCTCCTGTTAAGATTCCGTTGATACGATGTTTATTGAGTTCATCTTCTTCTAAGAAGATCCCTAAATCACGGATCATATTCGCTCTTATATCTGATAACTGGCGATCTTCCTCATCGATGGTTTGACTGTATTTTGAAAACCATGGCTCATCAGGATCTATCCCATAACCTAAGATATGAAGATTAACACCTTTGTGTGTACAATCGAGTTCGATCGCGGGAATCAATTTTAAATTCAAGTGTTCATCATTGATGGTTCTTTGAGCGAGATGGTATGCCCCTATTGAATTATGATCTGCGATTGCTACAATCTCTAATCCACTTTC
>CAIXIN010000198.1 GCA_903919545.1 uncultured bacterium
ACCAAGATCTGTTTTTATGCGTATGCAAGACAAAGATGCTTTTATTACACGCTATGATCGACAGATCTATGTCAGAATGTTTAAAGTCATAACGATTATGTTTCAAGACATTTATGCGAAATATGGGATCACTTATAAATGTACGATGTGCCCTGTCATTGAAGAAAAATAGGCTAAATGAGCTATTATGTTTCAATAAGGTCTATATCATTTGATATATGTTATACTCTAGATAAGTTAAACGAAAGATAATCATGACCTGGAACTATTCACCTGAGATTATTTCAGCCTTGTTTTTATTGGTAATACTGATCTATTCGATTCGTTATCGAGTGGTACCTAATCGACGCAATCGACTTTTTGTGTCGATGGTGGCTATTGTTTTTGTCTTATTGATCTTATCTATTGCGACAGTGATGCTTTCGACCCATCCTCATCTCGTATCAGATCCATTGAATGTATTTATACATACGATTTTCTTTATGACTTATCCTGTGGTTCCAGTTTTATTCTTCTATTATATTTGTGCGGTTATTTTTGAAAATAATGATCGTTTAATCACACGAATCTTCTTGTTGAGTTATATCCCAAAGCTTATATATGATGTCATCGTACTACTAAATCCTTTCAATCATTTTATGTTTGTGATCTCAAACGAGACAGGGTATGTGGCTCATTCCGGAGAAGTTTTGATTTTTGGGATTGCCATTTTGTATATGGTGATGATCCTCGTAATCGCCATACGATATCGCAAAATACTTAGTCCTCAATTGACCACAGTCATCATCAGTTATATTCTCGTTTACCTTGTATTTTTAGGGATACAGTATTTGTTTCCAAGTCAAGTTTTAAGCGGGACAGCTTCTGTATTGTTTATTCTGATTCTTTATCTATATATCCAAAATATGGAGATGAGGACAGATCGCTTAACAAATCTACTTAATCGAGCAGCAGGTGAGCAACAACTCAAGCTTTTGGATAAACAACAACATCCTACTCAGTTGGTTTTGATCTCACTGAGTGATTTTAGAACTGTCAATGGCTTATATGGGCAAGCATTTGGGGATGCTATTTTAAGATTAATCTCAGATTATTTGGTTAACTTTACCAATGTAGGATCCGTTTTTAGATACTCAGGAGATACCTTCTTATTGATTCTAAAAGAAGATTCTGAGAGTGCTTTGATTAAATTAAAAGAAATCCGAGATCGATTTAAAAAGAGCTTTACAGTAGGAGAGACCACTACGACCATTCGTGCGAATTTTGTCTTCGCTCAATATCCTGACCATATAAAATCAAGTGAAAATGCCTTGGCCATCTTAGAATTCTTAACCGCTAAGATTAAACAAGATCCTAAAGAAAATTTCATAAGATCATCATCTAAATCGCTTGATGAGATGAAACGTCG
This sequence comes from uncultured bacterium, assembly GCA_903919545.1. Lineage (GTDB taxonomy): Bacteria > Bacillota_I > Bacilli_A > Erysipelotrichales > Erysipelotrichaceae > UBA2212. Next base: position 1,409 of record CAIXIN010000198.1, read on the forward strand.
ATCACAGGTTATCGAGATCATTAAAAGAGCAGTTGAGCAAGATCTTTTTTCGATTGCGATACAACCTATTTATTCGATCACTAAACAAACCTATACAAAAGCTGAAGCTTTATTAAGATTATCTGATCAACAATTAGGGATCATCAGTCCTGCTGAATTTATTCCTTTGGCTGAAGAAACAGGCTTGATCATTTCGATAGGGAAGTTAGTCACTAAAAAAACAGCTAAGTTCATTAAAGAATGTAATGATCTAGGTATCTTCTTAGATTCTATCTCTGTTAATTATTCTGTTCATCATATGAGTTATATCCATTTGATTGAAGACATCAATAATGTGATCGAAGAAACCAAGATCTTTCCTTCTCAACTTAAGATCGAAATCACAGAAAGTATCTTCATCTCTGATTATTCTCAAATCCTAAACAATATAGACGCCCTCAATAAGATAGGCGTAGGGATACTTCTTGATGATTTTGGGACAGGGTTCTCTAATCTAGCGAGTGTGGTTAAATTACCTCTAGAACTGGTTAAATTCGATCGTACATTGATTTTAGAATCCTTTGGGAATCAAAAGTCGATGGCGATGGTTGAAGGCTTGATCCAAGCGTTTAAACGAAGTGGTTTCCCTACCTTAGCAGAAGGCGTAGAAACTGAAATGCAAGAAACCATGGTTCAAGAGATGGGTTTCGAGTATATCCAAGGTTATCATAAGAGTAGACCTTTATCGCCTAGAGACTTCATTGATTTTATTCAAAAGAACACTAAAAAATAAGCTTGTGGCTTATTTTTTTCTATTCATGATTTGTTCTCTATTGGGTCCATTTGAAACCAAAGCAATCTGGACTCCAATCAATGCTTCACAACGATCGACATAGGCTTTAGCTTCACTAGGAAGATCCTCATAGTTACGTACGTGAGAGATATCGCAGTTCCAGCCTTTCATCGTTTCATAGATAGGAACACTATAGGCTAAACGAGTGATGTTTGGGAAATGCTCTCGACGTTTTCCGTCTACTTCATAGGCAACACAAATTTTGATCTCATCGAGGTATCCTAAGACATCTAGATTGGTCATACAGACATGGGTTGCACCTTGGACTTGACATCCATATCGCGTCGCAACAGCGTCGAAATAGCCCATACGACGAGGTCTACCAGTGGTAGCCCCATATTCGCCCGCATCTCCGCCTTTAGAGCGTAAGATCTGTGCTTCTTCTAAATCATGGATCTCAGTTACGAAAGGACCAGCGCCTACTGAAGAAGAATAAGCTTTGGTTACAGCCCAGATCTCATCGATAGAACGTGGTAAACCAGCACCTATAGGACCATAGAAAGATAAAGTAGAAGATGAAGTCGAATAAGGATAGATCCCAAAATCAGGATCTCTTAGAGCACCTAATTGACCTTCTAATAAAACGACTTTATGTTCATCAAGGGCTGTTTGGAAAAACTTCAAGGTATCATGGACATAAGGTGCGATCAAATCGCGGTATTCTATCAATTCAGCCATGATGTCTTCTTTTTTAAGAGCTTCTTTCCCATAAAGATGGACAAGCAAAGTGTTCTTTGCGGGTAAGATACGATCTAGTTTATCAGAGAGCCATTGTTCATCAAAAAGTTCTGAGACTTGGAAACCAACTTTCGCATATTTATCGGAATAGAAAGGGGCGATACCACTCTTTGTCGATCCGAATGCTCCTTTTCCTAAACGTTCTTCTTCATATTTATCGAAGTTGACATGATAGCTCATTACGATTTGAACTCGATCAGATACGATGATGTTTGGTTTTGGGACCTGTCTTTCTTCAAGTTCTCTAAGTTCTTTGATAAAAGCAGGGATGTTTAAAGCAACACCATTCCCTATGACATTGGTGATATGGCTATAGAAGACGCCTGAAGGTAACATATGCAAGGCAAACTTACCATAACTATTGATGATGGTATGGCCTGCATTGTTTCCGCCTTGATAACGTACGACGATATCGGATTCTTTTGCGAAGACATCGGTTAATTTGCCCTTGCCTTCATCGCCCCAGTTGGCGCCTACGACTGCTTTAATCATGAGATTTCTCCTTTAGTTTTTTGAGATAAAGATCTGCGACATAAAGTCCATGAGCAGCAGCTTGAGACAATGAACGAGTAAACCCAGCTCCATCTCCAATCGCATAGACATTAGGAGATTGAACCAATTCGAAATCTACAGTTTCAGGTCGAGCTGAATAGTATTTACATTCGACCCCATATAGTAAGGTGTCTGCGTTGGCGGTACCAGGAGCGATCTCATCGAGTGCTTGTAAGGTTTCGATGATGTTATCGAGTTGACGTTTAGGCATGCATAAGGATAGATCTCCAGCCACAGCTCTTAGAGTAGGTTGAACCGTATTGGCCGCTAAACGTTTCTCATCGGTTCTTCTACCTTGCATCAGATCTCCAAAGCGTTGAACCAAGACTGATCCTCCACTGATAAGATTACCCATATGAGCCACATGACGGGCATAATCGATAGGATCATTGAAAGGCGTGGTAAATTTTATGGTGGCCAATAGGGCGAAGTTTGAATTAGGTGTTTTCTTATGTTCTTCTTTAAAAGAATGTCCGTTTACAGTAAGGATATCGTTGGTGTTTTCCATAACGACATGGCCTCTTTCATTGAAACAAAACATACGAGTAATGTCTCCGTATTTCTTAGAACGATACCAGATCTTAGGTTCATAGATGAGCTTAGAGAAATGCATCCATACTTCATAAGGCAATTCTACTCGTACTCCGACATCGACTTGATTGTTGATGAGAGGGATCTTATTGTTGGCACACCATGTAGAAAAGAAACGACTACCGGCTCTTCCTACTGCAAAGATGATCGCATCTGATTGTATTTCGTGAGTTACTTTTGATTTTGTATAGGTAACGATCTTGTTTTTCGCATCGACATCTTTGACTTCAGCATCGGTGATGATGGTGATCTTTTGTCTTAAAGCATCGACCAATTTGATCATTGTAAGATAATTTGCGTCGGTTCCTAAGTGTTTAACTTGAGCTTGTTGCATATGTAGGTCGTGTTGTAGACATAAAGTCTTAAGTTCATTGGAAGGCATATAACGTTCAGTGGTTGCCCCATGGCTTACCATGATCGCATCTGCTTGTTCAATGTAGTTTAAAACGGTCTTGTTGGGTAAGAAATCTGTGAGCCATCCTCCGTATTCAGTCGAGATGATGTATTTCCCATCTGAATAGGCGCCTGCTCCAGCCAATCCTTCCATGACACCACAAGTGGTACAGTTGATACACGAAGGCACCTTACCTGTAATGATAGGGCAGTTTCTTTGTGTGATATCGTGACCTTTTTCTATTAATGTAATCTTGAGGGTGGGCTGCTTTTCGATAAGACGGGTCGCTGCCATAAGGCCGCTGATTCCGCCACCGATGATGACGACGTTGACTTTGTCCATAGTGTCCTCCAACGCTCATTATTTTACCTTATCGACCACCAATATACAACCACGTTTGACAGGGTCATTGGAGTATGTCAGAATAATTTAGAGGTAAACTATGGGAACCAAAGTATCTGCCGTCTTAGATTTTAACAATACATTTAAAGGACAACTTCAACTAAGAGAAGGCCATATCGACATAGGTTCACAAGCCAATGAAGCTCGACCTTATGATTTACTACAAGGAGCCTTGGTTTCTTGTCTACACTCAACCTTTTTAGATATCCTAGAAAAGAAACGTTTAATCATCGATTTCGCCCATTATGAAGTAGAAGGTGAAAAACGTGATGAGATCCCAACCACATTAAAATCAGTAACAGTTACAGTTACTTTACCAGCGGGTCAAGAAGAAGCTTTGACCAAATCGATGGAACTTGCGAAGAAGTATTGTTCAGTATTTAGTACCTTATCTAATGTCGCTGAGATGAACTTGATCATAAATTATAAATGACTTGATTTTAACAATAGCAGGTGTATGATAAGTAAGTGCCTAATCAAAACTCTATGAAAAAAAACAGATTAATCGACAAATTTACCTTTGGATCACTCAAACCTGCTCAGCAGATCGTTTTAAGTTTCGCAGGTGTTATTTTAACAGGGGGCTTTCTATTATGGCTACCCATCAGTAATCAAGCCAGTGCTACTCCAGCACCTTTCTTAGATCATTTGTTCACATCGACTTCTGCAGTGTGTGTAACTGGTCTAGCGACTGTGATTCCTGCGTATCAGTATTCCTTGTTTGGACAGATTGTAATCATCTTCTTGATGCAGATTGGTGGTTTAGGTCTGATGACGATGATCGCAGCCTTTGTGATCTATTTGGGCAGTAAGATGACCTTATCAGATCGTTTATCACTTTTAGAATCTACCAATCGACCAGGTTTCGTTGATTTCAAAAAATTCATCCTCAACATTATGAAATATACCTTCGTCTTTGAATTTACAGGATTTCTGATCATGTGTATCCAATTGATTCCTGAATATGGCTTATGGGATGGGATGTTTAAATCCTTGTTTACCGCAGTAAGTGCCTTCTGTAATGCGGGTCTAGATGTATTTGGACCTGTCAATATGGTGCCTTATGTAGACAATTGGATCATGAGTTTAACAGTATCTGCCTTGATCGTAATGGGTGGACTAGGTTTTGGGGTTTGGTTTGATTTATCTCACGCTTCAAAATCAGTACTTAAAAAGAACCAAAGTCTACGTCGAATCATCCAAAGATTAAAATCACATACAAAGCTCGCAGTTATTATGACCTTGATCCTTATTTTCTCAGGGATGGCACTTATCTTAGCGATCGAATATACAAATCCTGATAGTATCGCGAATCTTCCTTTAAGTACCAAGCTCTTGGCCAGTTTATTTCAATCCGTTACCTTAAGAACCGCAGGATTCTCAACCTTAAATATCGGCTTATTAAGACCTGCTACTCAGATGATCATGATCATCTATATGTTTATCGGGGGTTCACCTGGTGGAACAGCTGGTGGTATTAAGACAACTACCTTTGCGATCTTGATTCTGATGATCGTGGCTGAGCTACGAAGTCAAAAAAGCATCATCGTCTTTGGGAGAACCATTGAAAGAGAACTCTTTAGAAAAGCCTTCATCATCTTCTTTATGTTGATGGCGACCTTACTTACAGGGATCTTACTGTTAACCTTGATTGAGCCCTTCAGTTGGTTGGCCATCTTCTTTGAAGCCACATCAGCGATAGCGACCGTTGGCTTATCGATGGGCATCACGCCATCCCTAAGTGCAGCTGGGAAAATCATCATCATTGCCTTGATGTATCTTGGTCGAATTGGACCACTTACCTTACTTCTAAGTATTGGTGATCATAGTAAACATATTAAAACGAACGACATGACATATCCGTCTGCCAACATACTGATTGGCTAAAAGGAGCACCTATGAAACAGAAAACATACGCCGTCTTAGGCTTGGGGGTCTTTGGATCTACCATCGCTAAAACCTTAAGTGAATACCATTGTGAAGTCATTGGGATCGATAGTGATCTTACTTGTGTTGAACGTGTGGCTGAATTTGCGACCCAAGCAGTTCAAGCTGATTTTACCGACATCGATCAACTAAGAGAATTAGGCATCCAAGATGTTGATGTGGCTGTCGTTGCGACTGGAAGTCGTTTAGAGTCTTCTATCTTAGCGATCCTTCATCTCAAAGAACTTGGTGTTCCTTATATCGTCGCTAAAGCGAAAAACAAAGTCTATATGCAGATCCTTTTAAAAGTAGGCGCTGATAAGGTCATTCGTCCTGAAAAGGAAATGGGTGAACGTGTCGCTAAGACCTTACTGAGTCGCAATGTCGTCGATATGATCGACATCGATGAGGATTACTCCATCATGGAATTGACTGCTCCTAAAGAATGGGTAGGCTTTGCCTTAAAGAATCTCGATGTGAGAAACAAATTCGGTCTAAATATCTTAGGTGTACGTAATGGAGAAGACGCTAAACTTAATTTCAACATCAACGGTGATTATGCCGTTAAAGCAGAAGATCAACTCTTGGTCATCGTCGAAGCAAATAAGTTCGAAGCGATGGAATATCAAGGAAAACTTTAAGAACGCTGAGGCGTTCTTTTTCTTTTTTAAGCAAGTTTCGCTTATAATAGAAGCATGATAAAACGAATCGGTGTAGAACTAAAAGAAGGCTGTGACATTAATGGAGGAGACTTAGCGATCAAATCGCTTCAAGATCTTCTCGATTTCGATGAGATCATCTCTATCGATCCTAGTCGACTTATAAAAGAAGAACCTCTATATTTAAAGGCAGTGACCGATATAAATCAAAGACTAAAGAAAATCATCTCTGAGACCCATAAACAGAAAGATTTTCCTTTGGTATTTGGAGGAGATCACGCTTTAGCCATAGGCAGTATATCTGCTTCATTAACTCAAGGAACAGGTGTATTATGGATCGATGCCCATGGGGATTGTAATACCGTGGAATCTTCCCCAAGTCATAGGATCCATGGGATGCCTTTGGCTGTACTTCAAGGATATGGTCATCCTCAGTTGACACAATTAAATGATCTTGTCTTAAAAGGAACAGATATTATTCAAATTGGGATAAGATCGCTTGATGAAGAAGAAGCCCTCTTGATGAAGAAATGGGGCGTCCGTAGTATTACGATGGAAGAAATAAAGACAAAAGGATGGCCTTGGGTAGATAAAGAATTGTCTTCGTTTATCGAGAATCACGAACTACTTCATGTGTCTTTTGATTGTGACAGTGTCGATCCTAAAGAAGCTCCTGGGGTCAATACTCCATATAAAGATGGCTTAAGCGTTCATGAGGTTATGGCA
>CAIXIN010000199.1 GCA_903919545.1 uncultured bacterium
ATTCAACCTAAAGTAAACGCCAATCAGATCAGTTATAACGATCTTTTGACCAATCAAAAATTAATTGATACCTATACCCAAATCGCTAAAAGCAATCTGGTCATCAATGAAGTGTATCCTACCTTCTTACGCGATAAACTTACCAAAGCGGATATCGTAGGAGCCATCTCCGTAGCGAGTATCAAAGACACAGAAATCATCAAGTTTTCGGTTATATCGACAGATCCTAATCTATCCGCAGCCATTACCAATAAAGTAGTCTCAGTCTTTATCACCAAGGTCAATTCCCTTATGGAACTAGATAACCTAAAGATCATCGACACAGCGACTTCTAATACGATCCCTGTAGGACCTGCTTCCTTAAGAAACGGCATCATAGGAGCTTTGATTGGGTTAATGCTTGCAGTAGGAATCATCTTCTTACGTTATCTCTTAAACAATACCTTTAAGAGCGCTCAAGATGTTGAGCGTTACCTTGGCCTACCGGTCTTAGGTGAGATCCATTTCACAGAATAGATTCATAGATACCCATTGTCATGGGATCCCACAAGTAGATGATGGGGTCCAAAGCGAAGAGAGTGCTTTGCTTCTTCTATCCCATGCGATAGAAAGCCAAATCTCTTTGATTTTTATGACGCCTCATATCATCTATAACGGAAAGTTCTTTACAGCGAAAAGCCTTTTAGAAACTAAACTAGAACATTTAAGAGCTTTAGCTAAAACAAATAAGCTAGACATAGAACTTAAACTATCCTGTGAGATCATGATGAATGAAGATGGGTTAAGATACATCCAAGAAGGTAACTATTGGGGCTATCAGGACACCAATTATGTCTTGATTGAGTTCATGCCTCCTTTCGATGAAGTTCTCATCACTGAAAGCCTCTATGAGCTTCATAGACAAGGAAAACGAGCCATTATCGCTCATCCTGAACGGTACTTCAGTGATCCTAAGATCGCCATTAAAACAGTTAAAGTTTGGAGAAGCTTAGGCGCATCTTTTCAAGTCAATAAGACCTCTCTCTTCGTAAATCCTAAAGCTTCAACACGAGAAGTAGCCTTAGCTTTAATCGAACATAATCTTATCTCGCTTATCGCAACAGATGCGCATCATGCGCCTGGAAGAAGAGAAGCTCGTCTATTAGAAGCCCATCAAGAATTAACTCGTTTATTCGATCAACATACAGCTGATACCTTATGTATCGATAATCCTACACATCTATCCTTAAACGAAGCCTTTGTATCGACGAATGTTTCTCAAGCTTGGTTTACGACTCATTTAAGACACCATCGATTTAAACGAAAGTCCTAATGTGTATTCAATAGGGCTTTTTTATGGACAGATGAGTTTGTGAATAAAATTAGTTGTATAATATAGTCAGTGTAGTAAGCAAAATAAGTTCATAGGATTCGCGGTCTGTCTAAGATGGGGAATTTCCAAAAGGATGGGGCCTTTTAGAAATAGCAGAAAGGGATTTATGAATCACTGGTTCGTCATTTACGTTAAAAGCGGATTTGAAGATGAGATCGCACATAAGATCAATGAGATAGATCAGGTCACTGCTTTTGTGCCGCGTAAGATAAAGTTATATAAAAGACAAGGCAAGATCATTAAAGTAAATGATATTGTCTTTAAGTCGTATGTGTTTATAGAAACAGAGATGGATTATGAGACCTTCTACTTAGAAGTCATCTCTAAGATAAAGGTCCATTCAGCTTTCTTTAAGACCCTACTTCATAAAGACGATAAGAACTTAGAAACCCTCTATCCTAGTGAAAAAGATCTTCTTTTATCCCTTATGAACAAGGATCGTTTAATAGAACCTTCCATTGCCTTCGTAGAAGGAGATAAGGTCACCATTGTCTCAGGGCCTTTAATGGGAAAAGAGTCCATCATACAGAAGATCAATAAGCATAAACGAATCGCCATCTTAGAAGTAGAACTGATGGGTAGAAGCATAGAAATGCAGATTCCACTAGAATTGATATTTAAGAACAGTTAAAATATAACAAATTCTCTAAAAAAATAGCATAAAAAGTATCAAATCACACTCATAGTGTGTAGCATTTATAAAAAATTTGATTTACAATTATCAAGTAAGAATATTTCAGAAACAGAATATGAATGATTTGATGCTAGGCACAGAAAGTTCATTTTTGATTATATATTTATATTACACAAGGAAACTTGTGTGCGAAAGCATAGGTTTTGGTGGGATATAAAGGGCTTGTAGTGTTCAATATTAAGTTACCAAAGGGGGTAATGTATGCAACTTTTATTTAGAAAATCTGCGTTGATGATAATGGATGTATTCTTTATAGTTACATCCTTATACATCGCCTATTTGATCCATTTTGATTGGTTATTACCTGATGCGGCTTTAAAGATCTTCTTTAATACGTTTTGGATCTTGGTCATCATAAAAATTTCTTGGTTTATGGTGTTTAATCTATACACCAGTCTATGGCGTTATGCCTCAACGAAAGAATTGTGGAATATTATATTGGCCAATATATGTGCGACACTTACAGGTGTTTTAGTCAATGCTGTATTTAAATTAGATACTGAATATTCCGTAATGATCATTTCATTTCTATTATGTATCATTATGACAGGTGGCTTTAGACTTTCTTATCGTTTAGTACGAGAAGAAAAAGCTTACGCTTCAAAAAACAAAAAAGATAGAATTAAAGTCATGATCGTAGGGGCAGGTGAAGCAGGCGCCATCGTCATCAAAGAACTTCAAAACGTTAAACATGATGAATATGTACCTGTTTTAGTTATCGATGATGATCCTACTAAAGATAAAAAAATGATCATGGGTGTAAAGATTGCCTTAGGGTCTTCTAGAATCCCTGAATACGCGAAGAAATACAAGATCGATGAGATCATCATCGCGATCCCTTCAGCACCTTTAGATACGATTAGTAGAATCATAGAATTCTGTAGAGACACCAATTGTACAATCAAGATCATTCCTGGAATAAAAGACCTATTCAATGGGAAGATCAAC
>CAIXIN010000200.1 GCA_903919545.1 uncultured bacterium
ATACCATGTTTCTTTCACCTGAAAAAGCAATCCAAGTCCAAAATGATCTAGGCGCCGATATCATCATGAGTTTTGATGAATGTCCACCTTATCCTGCGACTCATGAATACATGAAAAAAAGCGTAGAGAGAACCTTACGTTGGGCTCAACGTGGAAAAGACGCACACTCTAATCCTAAGCAAGCTTTATTTGGGATCGTTCAAGGTGGAGAATTCGAAGACTTAAGAGAATACAGCGCTAAATCTTTGGTTGAGATGGATTTTCCAGGTTACTCAATTGGGGGAACCAGTGTAGGGGAATCCAAAGAGACCTTATATAAAATGATCGATTACGCGATCAAGTATTTACCATTAAATAAACCTAGATATCTTATGGGCGTTGGTTCTACCGATGCGATCTTAGAAGGGGTCTTAAGAGGCGTCGATATGTTTGATTGTGTACTTCCAACAAGAATCGCACGTCATGGGACACTTATGACTTCTACAGGAAGACTCAATATAAGAAATGCAAAGAATGAACAAGACTTTGGGCCTATTGATGTGGAATGCGATTGTTACACATGTAAGAATTTTTCTAGAGCGTACTTAAGACATCTTATTCGTTGTGATGAAGGCTTAGGTCAACGTTTACTCTCCATCCATAACTTAAGATTTTTAATCAAGCTTACTGAAGATGTTAGAATTGCCATCAACGAAGATCGTTTTCAAGATTTCAAAGATGAGTATTTTAAGAAACATCATCTCAATAGTATCAATTCAAAAGGATTCTAATGAAAACATCAGATTTTGATTTTGAGTTACCAGAAGAACTCATCGCTCAACATCCACTACTTAATCGATCAGCTTCACGGCTGATGGTTTTGAATAGAAAAAATAAAACCATCTCAGATAAAGTATTTACTGACTTAGTAGATCATCTTCATCAAGGTGATGTATTGGTACTTAATGAATCCCGAGTTTTACCCGCAAGATTATTTGGGATAAAAGAAGAAACAAATGCCCATTTAGAATGTTTGATTTTAAGAATTGAGCGAGATGAAGTAGAGTGCCTGGCAAAAAAGGCAAAAGCAGTTCATTTAGGAACCATCATCGATTTTGGAGAAGGCATTTTGAAGTTTGAATGTATTGGCTTAGGAGAAAGTGGTATTCGTAGATTTAGGATCATCACTCAAGGTATATTTTTAGAACTATTAGAAAAGCTAGGAACCATGCCTTTACCACCATACATCAAAGAAAAACTAGATGATCAAGAACGCTATCAAACCGTCTATGCGAAAAATCCTGGATCAGCCGCAGCTCCTACAGCAGGACTTCATTTTACCCCTGAACTCTTAAAACAAATCGAAGATAAAGGTGTTGAGATCGTTAAGATCACACTACATGTAGGACTAGGTACCTTTAGACCAGTAGATGCAGAAGATCTCACTCATCATAAGATGCATGAAGAACTATACGAAGTATCTGAAAAAGCTGCCCAACAACTCAATCAAGCAAAAAAGAATCAAAGAAGAATTGTCGCAGTAGGGACCACCAGTGTTCGTACCCTTGAGACACAGATGAACAGACATGGGAAGTTTGTGGCGGAAACATCCAGCACAGATATTTTTATAACGCCTAGTTATACTTTTAAAGCAGTCGATGCCTTGGTTACAAATTTTCATTTACCTAAAAGCACTTTGGTGATGTTGGTAAGTGCTTTGTCTGATCGTGAATTTATCCTTCAAGCGTATGAAAAAGCAGTACAATTAAACTATAGGTTCTTCTCCTTTGGAGATGCCATGTTTATCGAATGAACAAAAAAACAGATCATCAGTGGGAAATTGAAAAACTTAAAGAACTAAAACAACTGAAAAATAAACCCAGTCTTTTAATGCACTCCTGTTGTGCAGTCTGTAACAGTTGGCCCTTAGAGTATCTCTATTCAGTATTTGACATCACGCTTTACTACAACAATTCCAACATCTATCCTCAATCAGAGTATGATCATCGTTTAGGTGAGCTCCATAAATATGTCGATCTATTCAATGAGAATCATAAAACCAATATCACCATCATCGAAGAACCCTATGATTATGAGACTTATCATGAGACCTACCTTGTCAAGAGATCTGAAGACAGAGAAGGGGCTCAAAGATGTGGGATGTGTTATGCGCTAAGAATCACTGAAGCACTCAAATATGCTTCACTTCATAAATTTGATTATGTGACGACTGTTATGACGATCTCCAGACAGAAAAGCGCTGATAAGATCAATGGGATCGCACGGAAATTAGCCACAGGGTATCCTGATGTTCATTATTTCTACTCAAATTTCAAAAAAGAAAAAGGCATCGACTTTAGTGTCAATGTCTCTAAAGGTTTAGGAATATATCGTCAAGAGTATTGCGGATGTGAATACTCAACTGATAATCTTCACGATGATTAATTTTCTTCACATAATGATTGATCTTAGTAGAGGGCTAATATCTAAATAAAGATTGAAGGTAGTTTGAAGTTATTCTAGACAACTGAAATGATTTTTTATTAATTCATGCAAATGACATGACAGGGGTCGTCTAAAATCTATTTGTCTTTACGAATAATCAAACCATAGATTGACTAGTTAAACATCATTGTCTATAATGTTTCTAACGACTTAGACCGAAGTCAAAGCGTTCATTGGCCATTCAGAAAGTTTTGGGAAGATGAGACAAAACCAAGATGAACGTATAAGTCCTTCGAGAGTTGATTTTCTGAAATCTTAGTAAGAAAATCCGGTGAACCCGTTATCGTCCAATGAGCACAGCAGTGAAAACAAGGTGGTACCACGTTAAACGTCCTTCAGTGACGTTTTTTTATTTCAAGGAGGAAATATGCTAAATCTAAAATTGCCTACGATAGAAACAGATCGATTTATTCTAAGACCTATTCAAGTTGAAGATGCGAAAGACATGTTTGAGTATGCAGGAGATGCGGAAAACCTACAGTTTGTTTGGTTTCCTAGACACAGTGATCCTGAATCAAGTAAGAAATCAATTGAAGATTTCTTTCTAACACGAGTAGATAGAGGGATACCTGAAGCTTATTGTGTCGTGATCAAACCTGAGATGAAAATGATTGGGACCGTGGATGTCCATACTGTACGCTTTGGAGATGTGGGAGAGATCGGCTACATCATCAATAAACGCTATTGGAATAGAGGTATCGTCTCTGAAGCTGTTCAGATCTTGATCTCGGTGATGTTTCATCATTGTGGGTTCTCTAGAATAGAGATCCAACATAACGCTGAAAACATAGGTTCTGGTAGAGTCATCGAAAAAGCAGGTTTCATCAAAGAAGGAACGTATAGAAAACGTAAATATGAACCTGAATTAGGTCATAGATCAGATTATCATTTCTACGCCATCAATCTCGACGATAAGATCGTCGAAGAAAGATACTCAAAGGAGCATTATGAAAACACCATTAGAACCAAAATACGACCATAAGAGCGTTGAATCCAATCAATACCAATCTTGGGTAGACAAAGGATACTTTAACGCAGGAGATCTAAGTAAGAAACCATTTACGATCGTTATTCCTCCACCTAATGTCACAGGGAAACTTCATTTAGGGCACGCGTGGGATACCTCGCTTCAAGACATCATTGCGCGTTTTAAACGCATGCAGGGTTTTGATATGCTTTGGTTACCTGGAATGGATCATGCGGGTATCGCTACTCAAGCTAAAGTCGATGCTCGATTAAAAACTCAGGGTACCAATCGCTATGAACTAGGAAGAGAAAAATTCCTAGAACAAGCAAGGGCTTGGAAAGAAGAATACGCAGGACATATTCGTCAACAATGGGCTAAAATGGGTCTTTCTTTGGATTATACTAGAGAACGTTTTACCTTAGATGAAGGTCTTAATAAGGCCGTAAATAGAGTTTTCGTTGATCTCTACAATGAAGGTCTCATCTATCAAGGTGAACGTATCATCAATTGGGATCCTTTAGCGAAAACAGCTTTATCCAACATCGAAGTCATCCATAAAGAAGTTGAAGGAAGTTTCTATACATTCAGTTATACCGTCGTTGAGACAGGGGAAAAGATCGCCGTTTCTACCACAAGACCAGAAACCATGTTTGGGGATGTCTGTGTCGTCGTTCATCCAGAAGATCCTAAGTATACCCATTTAAAAGGTCTCCACGTCATCAACCCAGCCAATCATGAGGTCTTACCGATCATTATGGATGACTACATCGATCGTGAATTTGGGACGGGTGCGATGAAGTGTACCCCAGCTCATGACCCTAATGACTTTGCCTTATCAGAAAAACATGACTTACCTAAAGTCATCTGTATGAATCCTGATGGGACCATGAATGATAAAGCGGGCATCTTTAGTGGGCTAGATCGTTTTGAATGTCGCAAACAACTCACAAAGCGTATCACCGAAGAAGGCAATACCGTCAAAGTTGAGAAACATATCCATCAAGTAGGGCATTCTGAAAGAACGGATGTCATCGTAGAGCCTTATCTTTCTAAACAATGGTTCGTTAAGATGAAACCTTTGGCTCAAGCGGCCATCGATGCGCAAAATAGCTCAGATAAGGTTACTTTCATACCTGATCGTTTTGAGAATATCTTTACTCAATGGATGACCAACATCGAAGATTGGTGTATTTCTCGCCAATTATGGTGGGGACATCGTATACCAGTATGGTTTCATAACACCACCAAAGAAGTTTATGTTGGACTAGAAGCACCAAAAGACATCGAAAATTGGACCCAAGACGAAGATGTCTTAGATACCTGGTTCTCTAGTGCCTTATGGCCTTTTAGTACCTTAGGATGGCCTGAAAAGACAGTTGACCTAGAGCGCTATTATCCTACCGATGTCTTGGTTACAGGCTATGACATCATCTTCTTCTGGGCTGCTCGTATGATCTTTCAAGCGCGTTATTTCACTAAGAGTGTTCCTTTTAAAGATGCCTTAATCCATGGTTTGATCAGAGCTGAAGATGGACGCAAGATGAGTAAATCCTTAGGAAATGGGATCGATCCAATGGAAGTGATCGATGAATATGGGGCAGATGCCTTACGTTTCTTCTTGACCACCAATTCAGCACCTGGTCTAGATCTACGTTATTCTCAAGAAAAAGTAGAAGCTGCGTGGAACTACATCAATAAACTATGGAATGCATCGCGCTTCGTTGAGATGAATCTTCCTGAAGGCTTTATCCAAGAAGATCTTAAGACATTAAAACTATCTGCTTCTGATCGTTGGATCCTAGAGCGCTTTGATGCGACACTTGAAAAGGTAACCGCAGCGAATGAAAAATATGATTTCGCTTTAGCGGGAAGTTTCTTATATGAATTCGTTTGGGATGATTATTGTTCATGGTACATTGAGTTAAGTAAATCCAATCTCAATTCAAGTGATCCTGAAATCGTCAAAGCGAGCCGTAATACTTTGATCTCAGTTTTGATCGGGATATTGAAACTGAATCATCCTACGATGCCTTTTGTGACTGAGAAGATCTATTCGAGTTTCGCAGAAGGTGCCTTGTGTGTCTCATCTTGGCCAGTTGCTTATGGACTTCATGATTCTGAAGCGTTAAATCAGATGGGACAATTGATATCGATCATTTCTCAGATCCGTATGATTAGAACTGAATACAATGTAAAACCTGCCTTGCCTTTAGATATCGAATGTTCAGTGAACCTAAGTGATGTTCAAAAAGAATCATTACTTAAGATGGTCAAAACGACTGTCGTTGATAAGCTATCTGGTGAACTTATGACTCGATCGATCCTTAATGGGACCTTATCGATCTCATTGACCCAATTGGTGGATGTTGAAGCTGAAAAGATCCGATTATCTAAAGAAAAAGAAAAACTGGCTTCTGAGATCTCAAGAGGAGAAGGAATGTTGAGTAATCCTCGCTTTACCTCAGCTGCACCAGCTGCTAAAGTCGAAGAAGAAAAGAAGAAACTCGATGAATATAAGCGCCAATTTGAATTGGTAAGCACTCAGTTAAACAACTTGAGTAAGTAGGGTAGAAAATCAACGACTTATCTTGTATAATTAACATGTTATTTGGCTAAGTGCCATAGGAGGAAACATGACCACTAAATATGTGTATCTGTTCTCTGAAGCTGACGGTAAAATGAAGAACCTATTGGGTGGAAAAGGCGCTAATTTGGCAGAAATGACCAAGTTAGGTATGCCTGTCCCTCAAGGTTTCACTGTCACTACGGAAGCTTGTACTCGTTATTATGACGATAACGAAAGCATCCATCCGGAGATCCAGAAAGAAATTTTTGATTATTTGGCGAAATTGGAAAAGACGACCGGAAAAGAATTCGGTTCTAAGACCAATCCGCTTTTGGTATCTGTTCGTTCAGGTTCCCGTGCTTCAATGCCGGGGATGATGGATACCATCTTGAATTTAGGCTTGAATGATGAAGTCGTTGAAGGTTTTGCCTCATTGACTCAAAATCCTCGTTTTGCGTATGATTCATACCGTCGTTTCATTCAGATGTTCTCAGATGTCGTCATGGAACTCTCCAAGAAGAACTTTGAAGGAATCATCGATGAGATGAAAGAAGAAAAGCATATTAAGTTAGATACTGAATTTACAGCTGATGATCTCAAAGAAATGATCGTTCGCTATAAGGCTTACTATAAAGCAAACAAAGGCACAGATTTTCCTCAAGATCCACGCGTTCAATTGATTGAATCCGTAAAAGCCGTCTTTAGATCTTGGAATAATCCACGTGCTGTCTATTATCGTCGTTTAAATGAAATCCCACATTCATGGGGAACAGCTGTAAGCGTTCAATCCATGGTGTTTGGAAACATGGGCGATACATCAGGAACAGGCGTTGCCTTTACACGTAATGCGGCTACTGGCGAAAAGAAACTCTTTGGGGAATTCTTAATGAATGCTCAAGGGGAAGATGTCGTTGCGGGTATTCGTACACCGATGACCATCGATAAGCTTCAACAGGTTATGCCTCATGTCTATGATGAATTCGTTACGATCTGTGATCGTTTAGAAGCTCATTATAAAGATATGCAAGATATGGAATTTACGATCGAAAACGGCAAGTTGTTTATGCTACAGACCCGTAATGGGAAACGTACTGCAGCTGCTGCTTTGAAGATCGCTGTTGATTTGGTCGCAGAAGGCATGATCTCAAAAGATGATGCTATTCTACAAGTCGATCCTAAACAGTTAGATGCTTTGCTTCATCCTCAGTTTGAACCAACTGCTTTGAAAGCTGCTGAAGTCGTAGGTTCTGCTCTTCCTGCATCACCTGGTGCTGCAAGTGGTAAGATCGTATTTACTGCTGCGGATGCTGTAGAATGGACCAATCGTGGAGAAAAAGTCGTCTTAGTTCGTTTAGAGACCTCTCCTGAAGACATTGAAGGTATGCATGTATCACAAGGTATCTTAACGGCTCGTGGCGGTATGACATCTCATGCGGCTGTCGTAGCACGTGGTATGGGTACTTGCTGTGTATCAGGTTGTGGAGATATTAAATTTACAGGACCTAAATCCTTTGTATTAGGCAATAGAAGCTTTAAAGAAGGCGATGCGCTTTCTCTAGATGGTTCAACGGGTAAGATCTATGGTCAAGCCGTTAAGACGATGCCTGCTTCGATTACTGGAGATTTTAGAACCTTGATGGGATGGGCCGATGAAGTCCGTACCTTAAAAGTAAGAACCAACGCAGATACACCTAAAGACGCTGCTCAAGCCGTCATCTTTGGGGCTGAAGGTATCGGTTTGGTTCGTACTGAACATATGTTCTTTGAAGGCGATAGAATCAAAGCCATGCGTGAAATGATCGTCTCTAAGACGGAAGAACAACGCAGAAAAGCTTTAGGTAAACTCTTGCCTATGCAAAGAACTGACTTCGAAGGCATTTATGAAGCTATGGAATTTAGACCAGTAACGATCCGTTATTTGGATCCACCACTTCATGAATTCTTGCCTACCGAAGAAAATGATATCGTTAACTTAGCTAAAGAAATGAAACTAGAAGTCTCTGAACTTAAAAACATCATTTCTTCGCTTCATGAATTCAATCCTATGATGGGTCATAGAGGCTGTCGTTTAGCTGTTTCTTATCCTGAAATAGCTGAAATGCAGACCCAAGCCGTTATAGAAGCTGCTTTGAATGTTTCTAAGAAACATCCTGAATGGCACATCAAACCTGAAATCATGATTCCGTTAGTTGGCGAAATCAAAGAACTCAAATACGTTAAAGACATCGTTGTCCGCATCGCTGATGAAATCATCGCTAAGAGCGGTATGAAATTAGAATACATGGTAGGAACCATGATCGAGATCCCAAGAGCTGCTTTATTGGCCGATGAAATTGCCACCGAAGCTGAATTCTTCTCCTTTGGGACCAATGACTTGACTCAAATGACTTTCGGCTTCTCTAGAGATGATGCAGGAGCATTCTTGAATCATTACTACGATAAGAAAATCTTTGAACAGGATCCATTTGCCCGTTTGGATCAAAACGGCGTCGGTAAATTGGTTGAAATGGCTTGTAAATTAGGTAAACAAACTCGTCCTGACATCAAGTTAGGCATCTGTGGTGAACATGGAGGAGATCGG
>CAIXIN010000201.1 GCA_903919545.1 uncultured bacterium
CAGTCTAGATTACATTACTAAAAAAGCAACTACTGTTCGATTAGACATCACCAAAGATAATCCAAATATTAGTTTTAATGTCTTGACCAATGGCTTTAGTGCCAAAGTGAGTTATGCCTTGTATGGATTAGGATATACCGTAAATGTTACTTTAGAAGACCATGGGGTTCATATTGAAATCCCAAATAAAACCTTAGTTCAATCGATGAGTGATGAGTATCGAATCGATACGATTCATGTTTATCCTTTCTTTGGGACTACAATATTAGACACTGTTCCTGGATATTTCTTTATTCCTGATGGTTCAGGTGCTTTACTTAGATTTGAAAAAGAAACCAGAGCCAATAGTATGTTTTATGGAAGATATTATGGGAATGATTTAGGTATGTATAGTGAAAACACCTACTATGACAATATTATTCCTGCCTATGATTTAAGTTTACCTATTTATGGGATGGTTCATGGGATTGATCAACATGCCTATACTGTCATCATCGATAAAGGATCAGCTTATGGACGCCTAAGATTACATCCAGCTGGAGTAACGACTCAGTTTAACTTTGTATATAATTCGTTTATATATAACGAAGCTTATTTCCAAGCTACCAATCGTTCAGGGGCAGGGGTAGATGCGCTCCAAAAGAAAACCAATGAATTCGATGTGTCAATGCATTATCGTTTATTAGATTCTGATCAAAGTAATTATGTAGGGATGGCACTTGATTATCAATCTTATCTAGAAGATAAAGGTGAGCTTGAACAAAGTGTTAACACAGAAGATCATATAGGGATAAGATTAGAATTCTTAGGTAGTGAAAAGAAAAAGTTCTTGTTTTGGGATATTCCTTTGACCATGACGACACTCTCTCAGATGAAAGAAATATTAGCTGATTTAAAAATCAATGGGGTATTTAATCCTGAAGTTATCTATTATGGATGGCAACCTTTAGGGGCTTCTAAAATGATGCCAAGTTCATTTAAGCTAGAAAGCAAACTTGGATCAGTCTCTGCTTTTAAGACTTTAATGGCTTCAATAGAAGCAGATAACGGAACCTTTAGTCTATATGTGAATCCTCAAGTAGCTTTTAGGAATGCCTCTGGTTATTCGACTAGAACTGATTTAGCTATGTCTATCACCAATAAGAATCTTATATCGAATGATCGCAATAAGGTCAACTATCTATTTAACTTAAAAAACATCACCAAGCGTTTAGAAGGCCTAGATCAAGTGAAAGGTCTAGACTCACTTGAATTCGCAATTGGAACAATGGGATATACCTTATATAGTGATTTTAAATCAAGTCAATTCCTTAATCGAGAAAACGCGATCACTGCATATCGTGATCTGTGGAGCAGCATCGACCATCGTTTATCTTTCTATAGTCCTAACGATTATGCGTTGAAGTATGCGAGAAACATCTACGATACTCCTGTGACCAACTTAGGCTATGTCTATGCCTCTGATACTGTACCTTTCTTACAGATTGCGCTGTCAGGTAAGATCAATATGTATTCAACGGCCCTAAACTTCTCTTCGGATATTCTCTTTGAACGTTTAAGACTCGTCGATTTCAATGTCTATCCTTCCTTCTACTTGACCCATGATTCAACCAGTAAGATTCTTGATACAAGCTCAAACTGGATCTATTCATCATCTTATGAGCAATGGGACACATCCATATCCTCTACCTATATGTGGATGGATCATCTGCTTAGTCAAGTTAAAGGCGCTACGGTCATGAGTCGTTCTATACCTCAAGCAGGGATCAGTGTGATTTCATATTCCAACAACAAGACCATCGTCGTAAACTATACCAGTGAAGATATCGTCTTCGAAGGACATCAAGTCAAAGCATTTGACGCGATCTGTGTACAAATCCAATGAGCAAA
>CAIXIN010000202.1 GCA_903919545.1 uncultured bacterium
GCCATTTTTTGAATGAAATAACGATCATGAGAGACAAAGATAAGGGTCCCATCATAATCACTTAAGGCATCTTCTAGTGCTTCTTTCCCAAGAATATCTAAGTGATTGGTAGGTTCATCTAAAATCAATAGGTTAGCTCGTTGAAGCAATAGTTTAGCGAGACTGAGTCTTACCTTCTCTCCCCCACTTAAGACATTGACACTTTTAAAAACTTCATCGGCGGTAAATAAGAAACGACCTAAGACCGTTCTGACTTGAGTATGGGTCAGTTCAGGAAAGCCATCCCAAAGTTCTTCTAGGACAGTTTTTTCGCTTTTATAATCACTAAGTTCTTGATCAAAATAACCGATCTCGATTTGATGACCTAAAAGGATCTCTCCCCCTAGGGCAGGTATCTTACCTATAATGGTTTTTAGGAAAGTCGATTTCCCATGACCATTAGGACCGATCACAGCGAGTCTTGTCCCATGCATCAAGGTAAGATCTACGCTTGCTAAAGCTCTATCATAACCAATCGTAAGCGCATCGCTTTTGAGGACCTGTTTGCCTCCTCTTAATCGAGAAGAAAATTGAGCTTTAAAATTCTTAACGTCCGCATTAGGCGCATCGATCTTATCCATACGATCAAGATATTTGATCTTAGATTGAGCGAATTTCGCTTTGGATCGTTTATAACGAAACTTTTCAATCAAGACTTCTAAACGTTCTATGTCTTTTTGTTGACGTTTATAAGCTTGAAGTTGTTTCTCTTGATTAAGGGCTTTGGCGGCTTGATATTGAGAATAGTTTCCTGTATATGACGTAAGATTCCCAAATTCTATCTCATTGATATAATCAGCCACATGATCGATAAACATACGGTCATGGGATACAAAGAGGATGGCCTTATCGTAATACTTAAGATAGCTTTCTAACCATTCTATGGTAGCCATATCCAAATGATTGGTGGGTTCATCTAAAAGTAATAGATCAGGTTTACTCAATAATAGTCTTACGAAGGCAAGTCTTGTCTTTTGACCAGAAGAGAAAGTCGATAAGGATCGATATTGATCACTGGCTTCAAAACCAAATTTGGTAAATACGGTCATCATTTCCGATTTATAGGTATAGCCACCTTTATCTTCAAAGGCATGCTGAAGATTCGCATAGGTTTCTAGTAACTTCTCACTATGGTCTAAAACCATTTGTTCACCCAACTTATTGAGCTGAGCTTCGCAATCAAAAAGCGGCTGATAGATGGTAAGAAGCATCTGTTCAACCGTAATGGTCTCATCTTCAAATGTGATCTGTGATAAGGTCTCTATTCTAAGATCTCTAGGACGAATCAAATCTCCCTTATCTAGGGTTTGTTCACCACTTAAGATCCTAAGTAAAGTTGTTTTTCCACTCCCATTACGGCCAACTAAAGCTATCTTTTGTCGATCGCGTATTTCAAAATCGATGTCTTCAAAGACATCTTGAGTTCCAAAAGCTTTGGTTCCTTTTTGAATCGATACGATCATGGGCTAACCTTTTCTAATTGGAGATAATTCGCAAAACCTAAGGCAATGTTTTCTATCAAGGCATCATGTTGAGTGGTATAAAGATCAAAATCTTGTTGATTAGAGATAAAGAGAAGATCCAATAAAACAGCTTGAACCCCATAAGGATTATTCATCGCAAAAGGTTCATTCTCAGCAGAAGTTTCAGAATATTTGGCAGCGCCTAAGATCTTACCTCCTGTTTCTCTGACATCCGTATAAACATCCATCTTATCTTCTAAGACACGACCACTGATGATTCCTAATTTATTACCTGAAGATCCAACCCCATAGATGGTGAGATCATCTTCTTGAAGGTAAGCATCAAATAGTGCCGTTGCGAAACGATTTGATGTGTAATGAGAATAAAAGATTCTCGCCCCTTTGTCATTGGCGTTGAGACTACCATTGATGTCTAAGGCTATATAATACTTCGCTTTAACGTTATAAATCTTCGCCATACGTCCATCCAAGCCCCATCGATCAATGATTTCATTATCACGAGTGATGAATACTTTTAATCCATAAGACTCTAGTTTTTCTTTAAGTAAGGTAGCTGAATTAAATAATGCCTCCGCAACATTAAGATCATTCTTTACGATATTATCTCCAGGAGTTTGATACTTACTTGGATCAATGACCACATCATAAATGGCTACAGGAACTTCTTTTTCAGTGACCCTTATGAAGACATAGTTCTTATCTAGAATGGGTTGATCTTCTGTTGTTGATTCTATCAAGTCTCTATCCGCTACGATCTCTACTTCCATCCCTAAACCATTATGACGACGTATCGTATAGAACTCATCATAAAAAACATCTTGGGAAATCAATCTTGTCTTTACGAGGTTCTCCATCACATAGACTTCATAGAAACCTTCGGTTAAAGTATCTAATGGGATCTGTCGATCGATGTTGCTTTCCATCATATAAACCAATTCAGTCCCATCACAGATGTTTCTTAAAATAACAGTCTTACCTACAAAAGGATCTGTTTTACCCAACTCAAAAGGTTCATTATAAATGTTTAAGGTTTCCCCATAATAAAGATGTTCAGACAAATTATCTGTATCCGGATAAGACATGGTTTTAAAGACTGCTTGGGCTTTGGATAGACTATAATCACAGACAGTATATTTAGGTTGAATGACTTCTACCTTATGAGGAAACATTAAGGTCAAGACAATATAAAGAATCAAACTGATTAAGACTAAAAACGGAAGAACGAGCTTCCATCTTATTTTGCGTCTTCTAGAACGAGCATCTCTTCTTACTTTTTTCATAAACGAATGTCTACGATGTGTTTAGGTAAACGTGCTTCTACTGGAGGTAAAGTACCATAGGATGGTGCAATCGCTGTACATAGATATTCATGAGGATGAGCCGCGATCGGCAACATCGTATCTTCAAAAGGCACATATTGAACAGGATAGATATCTTCTTTCTTAAAGATGAAAGGATGAAAAGGTGTCTTAAAGGTCCACGTTAAATCAAAGCCTATGTATTTGGATTTACGATTTAGTTTCCCATATAAACGAGCATTCCCTAAAAACCAGTACTTTAAAGGAAGAGGATTGATTCTAAGGTTCTCAAACAAAATAATAAACGGCATCAAAAGTTGATTGGTTAAACGTAAAGGTAGATCTAAGAAATGATTTGGGGTAGCGTAGTCATAGACAAAGACATCGACAAAGACCCCATCAGAGTCTGTACAACGATTGCCTAATAGAGAATTGACTTCTTTGAGATAGGTCCCCTTCTTACGAATCTTCATTCCAGGGATCAAAACATTGTATCGTTTATTGGTTTCAAAGCAATGAATGATGTATTTATCGCCCAATTCATGGGCGATCTTTTGAAAAGCACGATAATTATCAATCATCATCGAGATATCCGCATCATCATCCCAAGGGATGAATCCTTGATGTCTGACCGCACCTAAAGCACTGCCTCCATTGAGAAAGTAAGGGATATTATGTTTGCGACAAAGCGCATCGATGTCTTTTAGCATTTCTAAAAGAACCATTTGGACATCACGAACTGTGATCTGTGATCCATCTGGATTGGTTTTTAAAAGGTAAGATTCCATATTAGAACAGGAGATTTTTCGGCGTTCTCGCAAAGGGCAAGACATCGCGAATATTGGTCATCCCAGTGATGTACATCAAGAAACGATCAAGACCTAAACCAAAGCCTGCGTGTTTACATCCACCAAAGCGTCTTAAATCGAGATACCATTGAAGACTTTCTTCATGGATTCCCATCTCTGCCATACGCGCTTTTAAAGCGTCTAGACGTTCTTCACGCTGAGATCCACCTACCAGTTCCCCGATTGAAGGAACCAAGAGGTCACAAGCCGCAACGGTCTTTTGATCATCATTGAGACGCATATAGAATGCTTTGATGTCTTTTGGATAATCCGTTAAGAAAACAGGACCTTGGATGACTTGCTCACAGAGGTAACGTTCATGCTCAGACTGTAGATCAGTTCCCCAATCGACAGGGTATTCGAACTTAACAGGTGCTTTCTTTAAATGTTCAATGGCTTCTGTATAGGTCATACGATAGAAAGGAGAAACCTTTACTTTATTGAGTCGTTCGATCAAAGTCGGATCGATCATCTCGTTGAAGAATTTCATTTCTTCTGGACAGTTTTCCATAACATAGTCGATACAGCTTTTGACCATATCTTCGATCAAGTCCATATCATCATTGAGATCCGCAAAAGCGATCTCAGGTTCGATCATCCAGAATTCACTCGCATGTCTTGCAGTATTTGAATTCTCAGCTCTGAAGGTTGGCCCAAAAGTATAGACATCTCTAAAAGCCAAGGCAAAAGCTTCAGCTTGAAGTTGACCAGAAACAGTCAACGATGCTTTCTTCCCAAAGAAATCTTCATCATACTTTGTATCGGTTCTGGTGGTTACTGTAAAGACTTCCCCAGCCCCTTCCGCATCATTACCCGTAATAAGTGGCGCATGGACATAAACGAAACCTTGATTCTGAAAGAATTCATGGATGGCCATAGAAAGAACGGAACGCACTCTAAAAACAGCTGAGAAGGTATTGGTTCTAGGTCTAAGATGAGCGATCTCTCTAAGGTATTCAAAAGAATGACGTTTCTTTTGAAGAGGATAATCAGGATCGCATTCGCCTTCTAATTTAAGTTCAGTGACTTCGATCTCAAAAGGTTGTTTGGCTTCTGGGGTCTTTTTAAACATCCCAGTCACAGTTAAAGAACAACCTGTTAAGTATTTTGTATAGGTTTCGAAATCAGGTAAAGTACTCGCATAAACCAACTGGATGTTTCTGAAATAGGTCCCATCATTGAGTTCGATGAAGCCAATACTTCCATTGTTTCGATTGGTTCTGACCCAACCTTGAAGTTGGACATACTCTATCCCATCGATCTCAATGGGATTGCCTTCGTTTATCAATTCATAAGATTCTCTAACGGTCATATAAGTAATCATGGGTTCCTCACTTAAGCGCGTTGGTTTCAAATACCAGTTCTTGGATCATACTGACAACGTCGACTTCTTTAACGGTCACCCCTCTGGGGACCTGGATATGTTCATGGGTAAAGTCTACTATACCTTTAATGCCTACCGCAACCAATTGATCGACGGTTTCTTGGACATTAGAAGATATGGTTAGGATGGCGATACGACATCCTTCAGGAAGCTTTTCTTTAAGTTGGCTCATCGCATAGACAGGAATCTCATAAGCATTCCCACTCTTGTCTGCGTTGATGTCAAAGGCACAAGCGATTTCCCCAACAACGTGATTCCAACGGTTATAGTTCATTAAAGCACGACCTAGATTACCAGCCCCTACGATGATCAGTTTTTCTTGGAAAGTACCACCTAAATGGGCATCGAAGATCTCGATAAGGCTACTTACATCATACCCATAACCTTGTTTACCAAGCGATCCCAGAAATGAGAAATCGCGACGTATGGTTGTAGGTTCTACATCGACGAACTCAGAGAGCTCTCTCGACATGATACGACTGATACCTAGATGCTGAAGCTTTCTTAAAGCCTTTAAATAAACGGGATAACGTTGAAGAGTTGCCTTGGGCACGTTTTGATGATTTGACATATTTCCACCTTCCTAGCCCTAATGATAACATATTCACAAGTATTTGTGAATATGTTCTTTTAAATTCACTTATACTCTAGGCCTGGATTGGCACTGATTTGATAATTTCCTCGAATTCCATGTCGATAGGCCACTTCTGCAGCAGCTCCGATCATTGCTGCATTGTCTGTGCAGCACCATAAAGGTGGAATCGTGATCTTTAATTTAGGGTATTCACTATTGAGTTCATTGATTAAAACTCGTAAACGAGAGTTCGCTGCGACACCTCCTGCCAAGACAAGATGCTTGACCTCATAGGTATCTAAGGCGAGTTTTGTCTTACGAAGGAGTTCTCCTAACACAGCCTCTTGGAAGGCATAAGCTAAGTCTTCTTGGTTGATGTCTTGGTTTAATTTTGCTTCTCTTTGAACCAACTGAAGTACAGCTGATTTAAGCCCACTAAACGAGAAATTCAAAGGTTCTTCCGTTTTTACTTTGGGTAAAGTATAGTGAGGATGACCTAGTTTAGCCAACTTATCGATGGCAGGTCCTCCCGGATAAGGCAGATGCAATACACGAGCGACTTTATCATACGCCTCGCCTACCGCATCATCTTGGGTTGATCCTAAGATCTCAAAATCCCATTCAGTCTTTAAATAGACCAGTTCAGTATGGCCACCAGATACCACAAGCGCCAATAATGGATATTCAATTGTATCTACAAAAGCATTGGCGTAGATATGACCTGCGATATGATGAATGGGGATCAGTGGTTTACCACTGGACCACGCCAAGGTCTTCGCAGCCAAAAGACCCACATGAAGAGATCCTACCAAACCGGGACCCTGGGTCACCGCAATGGCGTCGATTTCTTTGAGTGTTGTATTGGCTTTCTGTAAGGCTTCCTCGATCACCACCGAGATATTTTCGATGTGTAGACGAGATGCAACCTCGGGAATGACGCCTCCGAATTTAGAATGGACATTGATTTGAGATGAAACGATATTAGAAAGAACGATCTTTCCATCATCGATGATCGCAACCGCTGTTTCATCACATGAACTTTCAATAGCACAGATTCTCATAGAGCTCCTTAGAAAACAAAACCCCGTGTAAGCGGGGTATTCGTTTACCGTTCAATTTTATCACAGAACGGATGAATTATCTATTTTTGTCTACCATAGGCTTGTTTAAGAATAGCTTTTAGATCAGCAACCAATGGTAATCGTGGATTACATGGGGTACATTGATCTTCATACGCCATCATAGAAACCAAATCAACTTCACTCGCAAACATTTCTGGGGTTATCTTTTGAGCAGCAAGATTCATCACGATCCCACAACCTTCAGCCAAGTCGTAGCAAGCTTGAGCATAAGATTCAACACCTTGTTCAGGTGTCTCTGCA
>CAIXIN010000203.1 GCA_903919545.1 uncultured bacterium
CCATAAAATATTAGTGTAGGCTCAAAAGAACCATTCATCCATGAATAGACTAAGATCATATTGATAAGGACATATAAGATCCAAAGGCTAATTCTCATGATGCTCATCCAGTAAATAGCCAACTCCTCGGCTTGATTTGATTTCTAGTGGACTTCCTGATAATTTGCTTCTCAATTTAAACACATGAACATCAACGATACGAGTATCTCCATCATAATCAAAGCCCCATATCGTATTTAGAATCTGATCTCTAGATAAGACAATCCCTTTATGATTTACGAAATAGATCAGTAAATCGAATTCGGTTTTAGTTAGTTCAATGAGCTTTTGTTTAAAACTGATCTCTCTCTTAAGTAAGTTAATGGTTAAACCATGAAACTCCAGACGAGATTCTGTTGATGGCTTGACTCTACTAAGATGAGCTTTCATTCTCACAAGTAACTCTCTTGAAGAAAAAGGCTTGGTAAGATAATCATCGACACCTGCCTCAAATGCTTCAATAAGATCTTCTTCTTCAGCTTTGGCTGTCAACATAATGATGAGTGACTTCTGTCCATCTTCACGTAATTTCTTAGCTAAGCTTATCCCATCCATCTCAGGCATCATCCAATCTAAAATAAAGACATCAAATATCTCATTTACACTTGCCTCATAGGCCAATTTACCATTTTCAAATAAAGCATATTCATATCCTGCTTGTTTTAAATCATACGCAACGAGTCGTCTAATGTTGAGTTCATCATCCACGAAGCAAACTTTTGTCATAAGATCTCCTGTTTTTATTATACTGTATTCATTTCATCTCTTCGTTAAGATTTTTTAATAAAAAAAGCCCAATTGGGCTTTAGATAGGCTTGGGTAAATCTTTTGCGACTTGTTTAAGGTCATCGATGATATGTAGATGTTGAGGACATACTGTTTCACACGCACTACAAGCTTGACACATATCAGCTCTTTCTTCAGCTTTCATATCGATCCAATATCTACGATTGGCTTTTTGTAGATCCTTAAAGACCCCATAATCATTCCATATCTTAAAGTTACGTGGGATATTGACCCCATATGGACAAGGCATACAATACTCACATCCTGTACATCCATTCTTCGTTCTTGAGTTGACGATCGAGGTAACTTCATCGACGATCGCATTTTCTTCAGGGCTTAATTCCTTATAGTTATTGAAGGTATTCAGATTATCATCGACATGTTCCATCGTGCTCATTCCACTTAAGATGACTTTTACGTTATCGTGTTGAGCGACCCAACGTAAAGCCCATGAAGATAAAGATGCTTTAGGATCATAGTTCTTAAAGACTTCAGCGATGTCTTTTGGTAAAGCAGCTAAGGTGCCTCCTTTAATAGGTTCCATAACGATCAAAGGTATACCGAGCTTAACGGTCAAATCATAACCTTTTCTTCCTGCTTGGATATTTGTATCTAGATAGTTGTATTGAAGTTGACAGAAATCCCAATCACGATAAGTCGCGATCTTTTCAAATGCTGGATATTCATCATGAAACGAGAAACCCATAAAGCGTATCTTACCTTCTTTTTGTAGCTCAGCGACTTCTTCAGGTACTCCTAATTTAACCAGTTGATCCCATCGATCTCCATCCAAAGCATGAAGCATATAGAAATCTACATAATCGACTTGAAGACGTTTAAGTTGTTCAGAAAAGAGTTTTCTAACATCTGCTTTTGTCTTGATCAACCATACAGGTAACTTCGTCGCTAAAATAAATGAATCTCTTTTATGATTCTTTAGCACTTTACCTACAAAAGGTTCACTTTCTCCGTTATGATAAGGATAGGCTGTGTCAATATAGGTTACCCCATTGGCCATTGCCTTCTCTATCATCTCTGTTGCCTTGGCTTCATCGATCTTCCCATCCACTAAAGTAGGGAACCTCATACAACCAAAGCCCAAGATAGACGGACTAACGTTTAATTTTTCAATTTTCCTTGTGTACATGGGTGTGACCTCGCTATAATTAATTGAACACCATATTCGTCATCAAATCAAGTTCTTTAAAGGGAATCGAAAGGAAAGTATGACCCTTCTTCAAAAAGCAATCGATCGTTTAAAAAATGAACACCTTAGTTGTATCGCTACAAGAGGCGAATTTGAATACATCAGTATCGATAAAGGTCTAAAACCTTTATTGAAACCTTTAAGAGAAAACCCTAACTTCTTTAAAGATACCATCGTTATCGATCGTATCATAGGCAAGTCTGCAGCTTTTTTACTCATCAAAGGAAAGATCAGTAGCCTTCATGCGATCACCATAAGTCAACACGCCTTGACCTTACTAGAGACACATAAGATTCCTGTGACCTATGAAAACTTGGTTCCTTATGTGATCAATGCGACTCAGACCGGAATGTGTCCTATGGAGGCAACTGTCATTGAGATCGAAGATGTCGAAGAAGCATATCAAGCACTTATCAATAAGGTCAATGAGTTAATGGCAGCAAAATAAAACATTTCCGAAGAAATGTTTTTTTTATTAAACGAAAATGATCTCCGCCTTAATGGCCCCATTTAAGGTTTGAGTTAAAGGATTATCGGTTAAGACTTCTTCTACACTCATCATCTCAAAGTTAGATTCGATGGCTTTCTTTTCACTAGAAGTGCTTTCTTTAAGCGAGGCAATGCCTTTTTCAGCGCCGACCTCAAAGATGCCTTTGGTTAAACTGGTCCCTATCGCACTGGCTGTACTGGTCCCTGCGATGGATGCGCTTAATGAACCTTGAAGTACGGTATTCAATACACTTGTCGCATCTTGAGCCCAAGGTGTATCTGATAATTGATCCTTTAAGGCATTTGCACTAACGCTAATTAAAGCCTTTGCGAGATGTTTAGACTTATTCTTAGGGTCCTTCTTCGCATCTTTGATTCCTGTAACCATGGTTTTAAGGGCACTGTAGGCAATCTTAAATTGAGGCCCCGCTAGATCAGAGAGACCCTCTAATGCGGTTTCAGTCCCATATTTAAGTGAAGTTGAGGCATTCATCGATAAATCAAAACGTGTTGCGTTGATAAGATCAGATCTCATCTTAGAGGTCTTTTTCTCATAGGCATCCATCATTTTGAGCTTATCTGCTTCGTTGAGACCCGATACTTCTAACTCAAAGGCTTTACGTTCACTGGCGATCTGCTTCATCAATGAAGTAGTCTCATCACTTAGATGAAGTTCATCTTTAGAAGTAGCTTTATAAGATAAGGTCTCATTGGCACTGAGTAGTGCTTCATTGAGCTCTGCCTTACGTGAATCCATTTCTTCAGGTGATCTTAACCATAGACCTTCATCACCTGTGACTTTATAATACGCTGCGTTTAAATTATTTAAGAGAGATTCTTGTTCATTCAAAGTGATCAAGTCAGCTTGGTTCTGCTGGACCCATGCATCTCTAGAATTGATCAAAGCTGTCTTTTCTTGACGACTTTTCTCTACGGATGATTTCTGCAGTTCAAGTTGTTTAAGTTGGAATTTCAGATACTCGAGATAATCATCATTCTTTTTCTGAGCTAAGGCATAATCACTGCTTGTTTTATCTGCAGTTTTATCATAAGTTTCCCAGTTCTTTTTAACTTGAGACATTTCTTGAGATAAAGATGAGGAAACTTTGTCTAGGGTAGATAAGGCTTCTGTATAAGCATCTTTTACGATCTTTTCTTGAGTACGAGCATCTTCTAAAACATCTTCTGTGATTCGAGAAGCGATCTTTTCAGATTCCAAGAGCATCTCATCATAGAGTTTATCTTGGACTTGATCTGATGATAAAGAGCGATAGCCATTGGTTACCGAGTCTAGCATAAACAATAATCCTACTGTCACCGCACTATCCGCTAAGACGACCCCAAATACTTCACTGGATGAGTTGGTTACGTGATCTACTTTTATTTTCATACTGTGCTCTCCTGAAAGGTCTTAGAGACCCTATCACATAAGGTAATCTTACTTACGATGGGACAACCTCCTAAACAAGACTCATGATCACCACATCCCACACAACGATGATTCTGTTTAGATCTAAAGCGCTCAAAAGGTTCTGATTCCCATGCCTCTTCGATACTGATCTGATCAAGCGATACTGCATAGTTTTCATCTTTCTCAAAACTACAAGGCACCAGTTTATTATCTGGGGTGATGTAGGCTGAGAATCGTCCTGCTTCACAAGCTTCTATACACGTTGGATCGATCTCTTGAGTCAAATTCAGAATCGCAGGAACACAACAGCTATCGAAGCCAGCTTTATTGGCGATCTTCGCTTGATCGAAAAGAGAGAAGAAATGAATTACTTTAGGATCCTTGATGTCTAAGACTTGGCTTATTGATCCAAACCCAACAGGTTTATGAAGTAAGAAGATCACTCGATTGATGCCTACTGGCCATGCATCTTTCTCAATCAGATCGATGGCTTCATCGATGGAAGAATTCGATAAGACATAGTGTATGTTTGTCTTTATCCCAAACTCTGTAAGCATTTTTATAGCGCTTAAGGTATAGGTATTTCTATACCAGCTCACTGCGACTGCCCCACAGTATTGTTTAATTGCGGGAAGTAAAGAAGGACTTAATCCATACCCAGAGGTCGTAAAATTAGGTGTGATCCCATGATGATGGGCATAGGCAAGAAACTTGATGATGTCAGGATGTTGATCAGGATCTCCTCTTCCCCCTAAAGCCACCTGAAAGGTCTTGTGTTGAGCTTGATCGATGATCTTGGTGAAGGTCTCATAAGACATATGAGCCTCTTGGATCTCACCACCCTTTTGATAGCACTCTACCCCAGAAGATAAACAGAGCCCAGAGTTTCCGTGATCGCAAGATCCCATGATCCCTATATCCAATAGTTCAGGAAAACTACTTCGATAAGGATCTTTACCTGTATCTATCATCTGATCTGTATAGACATTACTACGGGCTCCTTTTCCTGTTTGTGGATCAAAGAAGACCGCATAGTGATATTGACTATCCCAACGCTTTTTCATTTTTAACGACCGGTTTTGTTGAGGTGAAGTTTAAGAGAAGTCCAACTCCTATTAAAATAAAACCACAAATATATCCTCCATACATAATTTGCATAAAGATAAGTGGGGCATCCAGTAATAGCCCTAAGATAAAACCACTTAAGATCACATAAGTATGGAAATCTGTATAGCGATATTTCATTTTAAGAGCTTTCGCAAGATCAGAGAAAATCAATCGAGCGGCTTTAAAGATCCAATGTTTACGGCCTTCTCCTAAAAGATAGGAAATCGTAAACGAGATCACCAAGGCAATGAAATATTTATCGAACTTATTACGAGCTCCACTAAAGCGACTATAGGACGCAAAATTATTCGCGATGATAAGACCTACCCCAGCCCCTATACATAAATACACATTGGCTTTCTGTCTTAGGGCACTCAGTGAATTCATCAACTCTGGTTTCAATTGTTTAATGGGTCTAAAGGCTTCTTTTAAACCGTTCTTTTGAATACTCTTAAACAATCTTTTCCCAAAGGTAAAGATGATGATCCAATAGATGGTCTTAGGCAAGACATCATTATAAGTCGCCGTTAAGAAGATGACTGGACCCGCAATAAAACTAGGTATGTATTGACTGACTGTGCTCCACCAAAAAGTAAATTGGAAGAGTAAAACGATGCCTAATTGGAGAGCCAATGATTTGGCTCTTTTTGGGAGTTCTTTTAAAGCTGCTTTAAAAAGAACAGATAGCCATGAGGAAAGGGTCTCTTTAGGTTTAGCTGCTTGTGGTCCATTCTGCGGTTTGGATGATGTGGTCATGATGATCTCCTGTGTCAACACTTGTTGAAAGAAAATATGGATCAAATAGACAATAAATTATGAGCGTTATCGAGTAAACTTATGCCTTAATTATAGCACCCCTACCCCTTGTGTCAACGAGCTAAAATGTACCTATATGAACAATAAAAAACATTTCCTGAGAAATGTTTTTTAGGAGGGCTTATGAGGCCACGTGGTGTTCTTTTAGAGTTTTGATTTCTTCTACTAAATAAGGGAGGATCTTGATCGCATCCCCAACGATACCGACATTGGCGATCCCAAAGATCGGCGCAGAAGCATCTGGATTGATGGCGATGATGAACTCAGATTTATCCATACCAGCAGTATGTTGAACGGCTCCTGAGATACCACACGCAAGATATAGAGTTGGTCTTACTGTCTTTCCGGTTTGACCTACTTGGATCTCTTTAGGAGCTCTATGACGATCTACGACACCACGACTTGCGGCGACTGTTCCGCCAAGTTGAGTTGCGACTTCTTGAAGTAGATCGAAATGATCGATGACGCCTCTTCCTCCAGAGACAATGATCTTCGCTTTGGAGATGTCTATCCCATGAGTTTCTTTGACGATGCGTTGTTTAAAGACGACTTTATCGACTGAACTTGGAGTAAAGGCATAATCGATGACTTCACCTTTTCTATCTTTATCAAAGAAATCAGCATCCAATACTTTAGGTCGTATGGTCGCCATTTGAGGACGATGATTAGGACATACGATGGTCCCAAATAGATTTCCTCCAAAAGCAGGACGAGTGATCCATAGTTCACTAGAGTTACTTTCATTAGGATTGATCTCGATCTTAGTAGCGTCCGCTGTAAGTCCTGTATCAACACGAGCGGCGATGCGTGGAGCAAGATCTCTACCGATAACCGAAGCTCCTATCAATAA
>CAIXIN010000204.1 GCA_903919545.1 uncultured bacterium
CCTTTAAGTCAACATCATGGATTATTAGGAGAAGCTTCTTCGATCAAATTGATTATAAAGACCTTTATGGATACCTATAAGAACCGTGCTTTCGTTTTCGTCGCAACGGCCTATATGTTTAGTAATATCGCCACAGCCATCGTCAATAATATAGGGATCCATGTCTTTACCTATGCCTTTGCATTTGACTCAACGATGATTGCGATCGTCATTGGGGTCCAGTTTCTCTTTGCGATCCTATCACAGCCTTTATGGGTCTTTCTGGTCGGTAAAACAGATAAGAAGAGTGCTTTACTCTTAGGACTCTTTATCACCTTTATCGCAGCCATGATCTTCCTTGTGATCTCGATCTTTCATACTTCCTTTCAACAGAACTTTTGGATCTTCATGCCTTATGCGATCATCGCAGGTATAGGTACTGGAGCGATGTTTAGTATTCCTTCATCTATGGTTGGAGATACGATCGACGTGGAAGAACTTAAGACT
Source organism: uncultured bacterium (assembly GCA_903919545.1). Taxonomy (GTDB): domain Bacteria; phylum Bacillota_I; class Bacilli_A; order Erysipelotrichales; family Erysipelotrichaceae; genus UBA2212. Next base: position 487 of record CAIXIN010000204.1, read on the forward strand.
GGAATTCGTAATGAAGGGGTCTATTTTGGAAGTATGACTTTGTTTTATAAAAGCTCTCAAGCCATCGTTGTATTCCTACTAGGGATCTTACTAGATCTCATAGGATTCAACTCTCATATCACAGTCCAAGCTCCTTTTACCCAATTGGCTTTAGGGCTCATTTTAAGCTTAGGTTGTGGCTTAGCGGTCATCATGAGTGCTTGGAGTATTCTTAAATACCCTCTGAGTAAGAAACGTGTCTTAGAGATACGTGAACAGTTAAGTTCACCTAAATCACATACCCATTAATTATTATTCAATTTAGTGTAGTTTAGTAATGACATTTCATCTTAGTTTAGGTATAATTAGAAAGCACTTGGAGGATTGGCCGAGCGGTTTAAGGCACCATCTTGGAAAGGTGGCGAAGTGCAAGCTTCCGTGAGTTCGAATCTCATGTCCTCCGCCATAGTGAACAAACCCGCTTAAACAGCGGGTTTTTTGATGGTCTGATGCCATTTTGACCATACAATGACCATACAAATCCTAATTATTGAGTTTAAAGTTATAAGAATGTGTCAAGTGCAGGATTGTATTATTTTGTTTCTCAAGTTGCTCTAGTTTACAAAAGCAGATTTAGTCAATAAATACAATAAAGTATTTTACCAATTCAAACGTTTTGTATAGTCAAAATATTGCTTAGATTCAGTTTTGTTCTACCAATTTCACAAATGAATTGTCCTTTTAGTTTTTTCAATATACTCCATAAGCAGAAAAAGCATATGGGCAGAATTTTGAACCAAAACCACCAAGAAAACTTACCCAAATTCGCAAGATTCTCGACATTCACATTCTTTTTAAGACTAAGTAAAACTCAATAATCATTCATTGTTGATATTTAACATTTTATCTTTTTAAGTAACCCTAATATACAAATCACTATGAATTAGGATTAGTTCAAGATTGTTCTCAATTTTCGAGTAGTTACCTTCTCTTATCTCTTTAACGAAACTAGATACTCTTTTTAATTCATGTCTCGAAAATAGATCTACAAAATCACTATTTTGTACTTTATATAGTTTCAGATATGATTCAACTTTATCATTCATCCCAAGGATATTCAAGGAATGTAGAGCCCGGCACATTTCCTCAGAGGATAATAACCATTTATTGAAAATTCTTTCAAATATTTCGACCACCAAATCATACTTTTCGCAATAATATGCAAGCGATAAAATATATACGTCAATGTAACAAGTTTTCTCAGAATATAGTAAGAACTCTATGATCTCAAGACATTTTTCTTTATCCACCCTCAAAGCAGATATTGCTTTGTTTATATATAGTATTTGAATTGTCTCACTGTCCAAATTTTCTATATCTTGCCAATTTCTAAAGATAGAACTCATAAATAAAAAGGATTTATCGTATTCACCAAGTCTATATTTAACTTTAGCAGCATTATTCAAGACGGAATAAGTTTGGGTTACTTCAAGAGCCGTTGACAATGCTTTGTCAGCAAGAACATATTCATTACTTAGGAGATAAATGACTCCAAGAGCATTTTGGTTAACAAAATTCTTTCCAAAGCCTTGTGCATGCTCTAGAAAACGTAAGCCAATCTTTTTCGCGTTTCGAATTTTATGATTTTCGGTTTCAGTTCCATTATCATAATAAAAAATCCCAAGATTGTGATAAGACATTAAACTAGGAAATTCGGTTTTGCACTTGCGAAATAATTGCTGAGCATCTAGAAAATGCCCATCAGATAATTCTCTCAATGCATTTTGAGTTAATTTTTCACTATTCACTTTACACCTCTAGAGAAAGGCTAGTATCCACAAACTTTGACCACCAGTAATTGGGAAAGATAGAACAACAATCGCAGAAACACCAATCACAAAAATGAGTCCCGTATTTAAGTTGGAACCATAATTGGGAATTGTTTCACTCGGTGAAACAGGTAAATATGGTGGTTTACCTTTACCTGGACGTTCATACCCTCCAGGATACCTATTAGTGTAGCCCTTTCCATCTCTTCTGTTCACATCCCAATGACCTCCCCCATGTGCTTTACTTGAACCATCGGGAGCTGGTACCCATATGTTACCATAGATATCAACCCAACCAGTTTCACCATTTTTTGTTTTGCCTTTTGAAGGACCGTTTTTCGGTGCAAAATAGCCATCAGTCTCACTTGGTGGAGTATCCTTATCCACAGCAAAACCTGTGTAGTCCGTAAGTCTTGTTGGGTTATTTAAACAATAAGTGTAAAAGTTTATGCTTAAGAAACCATTACTGAAAATTATGTCCGCATTGATGAATCTACCAACATTGGAATCATAGAACCTACTGTTGAGATAATAAAAATCAATGTCAGTGTCAAAATAATAGCTACGGTATCTGAATGGATTATCCTCTCCTATGGTCGATGCTAAGGTCCCTGTGGTTGAAATCGGATTACCCCAGGAATCATAGACATATGATACCACTTGAACGCCTGAACTGTTTAAAATGCCTATGATGTCGTTTTGGCCATTGCGGAGGTAGTAATACATCG
>CAIXIN010000205.1 GCA_903919545.1 uncultured bacterium
GACGAGTAGCTGAACGTTTTCTCATGAGCTCACATCCGGATCATTAGGATTCACTTTCCCATTTTCGATGATGATGACAATATGATTGGGTAAACAAACGATAGGTATATTCGCATAAGAGACCCAACCTTGGATAGAACACAAGTGATAAGGCGAGGTTTCTTTCTCGACCCTTACTTTCCCATCCAATACTTCGATCGTAACGGTTCCTAAGGTACCTTCTACGGTATAGGACTTATCGACCTTAAGATCGATCCTTAATACTTCTTTGTCATACAAATAAACCACGGCCACGATTTGATCCGAAGTCGTTGAGCGGACAAACCATTCCATGCTGGTATACATCACAAGTGAGCTGACGAGTATAAAAATCATCAAGCCTTTATCATATTTGTTCATAAGCCCCTCTATTCTATCAAAAACAAGGACGCATTAAAAGACCTATGCCGTATTTAAGGAAAGCATTGAACGAAGTCCATAGTTTTGGTAGAATATCCATTATGAAAGAACTAGCACTGATTCTCTTCTTATCGACTTACGCCTGTCTGCTGATTTTCCCCAAGTACAGAACTTATGTGGCCTTAGGATCCGCATCCCTCTTCGTTCTTGTGGGCATCATGCCCATCGCCAATGTATTTCCTGCGATCGATTTTAATGTCTTGATGATGATTGGGGGAACTATGGGGATCGTATACCTCTTCATCGAATCTAAAATGCCGGCCCTTTTAGCGGATATCATTCTAGATAGAACACCAAACGTTCAATGGGCCATCGTATCTTTAGCCCTATTTGCGGGAATCATTTCGGCTTTCGTCGACAATGTCGCCACCGTCTTAATGGTTGCTCCTGTAGCGATGACCATCGCCAAAAAGTTAAAAATCAACCCTATCAATGCGATCATTGCGATCGCTGTATCCAGTAATCTACAAGGAGCTGCGACTTTGGTTGGGGATACGACATCGATTCTATTGGGTGGCGCAGCCAATATGAATTTCTTAGATTTCTTCTTCTATCAAAATAAGATTGGGATGTTTTGGGTAGTAGAAGTAGCAGCTTTCACCAGTATGTTTATGTTGCTTTGGTTGTTTAGAAAAGAGAAAGCTTTGATTGGTTTATCAGAAAATCAAGTAGTCACGGATTACTTCCCAAGTTTCTTATTGGTTTCAATGGTTGTGCTTTTGGTACTAGCTTCCTTGTTTCCTATCAACAATGAACTTATTGCGACCCACATCAATGGGATCATCTGTATCAGTTTAATGGTCATAGGTTTACTTTATGAACTTCTCTTCAATAAGAAGGCATCAAATGTCGTTACCGCCATCAAAGAGATCGATTATCAGACCCTCTTATTATTGGCTGGACTCTTTGTGGTCATTGGGGCCATCAAACAAGCTGGTCTTATCACCGATATTGGTAATCTCTTCGCTCAAGTCTCAGGAGGCAACCTCTTTGTGGTCTATACCTTGATTGTTTGGGTATCTGTATTCTTATCTGCCTTTATCGATAATATTCCTTATGTCGCTACGATGCTTCCTGTGGTCGCAGCCTTAGCAACATCACTGAATATTCCTCCTACCATCCTTTACTTCGGTCTGTTGTGTGGTGCTACCTTAGGAGGTAACTTAACTCCTATTGGTGCTTCCGCCAACATCGCTGGTTTAGGAATCTTACGTAAAGAAGGTTATGAAGTATCCGCTAAGCAATTCATGAGTATCGGGGTTCCCTTTACACTCATCGCAGTCTTAACAGGCTATGTGATGATCTGGTTGATCTGGGCTTAAATTAAATACATTAAAAGCGACGCTCTATTGGGCGTCGCTTGTTTTTGGGAAAACATAATGGGCAAACTCTAAATAATCTTTAGCGTTTAATGTATCCCCATTGCCTGAATCAAAACGATGATCATATTCCAATTCCTCTTGATCTAGTAGGAAATAATACCACTTATCACTTGTCTCATAGAAATCATCTTCCCAAGTCGAATCTACATAAGTCCATTCATTATCGACGTAGATCATATTCCAGGCATGATCATCGATATCCGATGAGATCAAGATCGCTGGGATATCCATATCTTTGAGTAGTCCCATATAAGCTTGGGAATACCCATTACATACAGCCTGTCCATCTTGGAATACTCCTAAAGCCGTAAAACCATCGTCTGTGCGTTCTTCATCGTTAAGTGCAGCATCATCATAGACCACTGCTTCCAGCATATCCATGAGGCTGTATTCAGCCTTATCGTGATCTGAGAAATAGCTGCTTTTATATTCATAGGTCCATTCATCGATCGCATTCTCAACTCGATGTGTTTTATCTAAATTATAGGTAAAGTTATAAGAGTAATAAGTCGCCGTAGGATTGGTTTCAGGCACATCATAAGATCCATCTTCGATCTCAACTTCATTGACCAGTAGTGCCGTTAAGTAAGGCCAGATCTTCTCATAATCGAGTTCCCTATCTTCCACATAATAGAAATCATACGCCAATTGTTCGATATGGATGGCCATCAATAAAGCCAGCTCCATTTCACTATGAACGATATAAACGTCGACATCTTTAAACTCAGGTTCATCCGATATGTCAAAGATAAGACCCACCCCATAGTAAGGATGCGTATTGATCTCATATCGACCTTCAGGTAGTTTTCCTTTATTATCACTCAGATAAGGATCTTCATTGATGATGATGTTTTTTGTACATCCACTTAAAACCAAGAGACAAATAATGATAAGCGATCGTATTTTTTTCATAGACAGGATCCATCCTTGTCTCTATTTTACACTAGACACACTCAAAATAAAAACAGCTTTCGCTGTTTAACGGATTAATTTTAAGACTTCACTTAAGGTATTCTCGTCTGTAACCATATGAACAGTTTTCGTCTTAGGATTGGTTTCTAATCGTTTTCCTGTCATATGGATCTGAGATACATGCGTCTTTTCTAATAGATTAAGAAGATTGCCTTTATGAACGCCTCCTCCTGGAAGCAGTTGTATCTTATCCCCATACTTTTCTTGAAGTTGACCGAGATAATCAAAATGATCATCGATCAACCCTTGGCCTCCCCCAATCAATACACGAGTTACCCCACAACGAATCAAAGCTTCTAGACCTTCCTCTATATTTTCTATCTCATCGATGGCTTTATGAAAGACTGTTTCTTTTCCTTTGGCCAGTTCAACCAAAGTATTGACTCGTTTCTCATCGATCTTTCCTTCAGGAGTCAAACATCCAAAGACGATCCCATTTGATCCTGCATCCAATAAGATCTTTGCATCTTTCTTCATCACCTCAAAATCAAGTTCACTATAATCATAAGATCCATTATGTGGTCTTATCATCACCATGATGGGCAGATCCACCAAAGTACGTGCTTTCATAAACATACCTAAGGACGGAGTCAAACCTCCCAACTCTAGACCTGAATTAAGTTCGATTCGATCAGCCTTTACTTTTTGAGCAACAAGACAATCTTGAACACTTCCACAACAGACTTCAAGTTTAATGGACATAAGGTTCTTTCTTTCTGTTTATGATCAACAGGTATGATTCTTATAGGCTTTTGAGTTTATGCGAGACCAATTGATCGATGGCGATGATCATCGCCTTAGTTTTCCCATTGTCTTTGATTGGATTATATTCTACGATGTCCATACTGGATACTTTCTCAAAAGGCAGGGATTCAAGTAGTGCCATAACTTCATGGATACTTAAGCCATCTTTATAGGGAGTATTGACTCCTGGTGCTTCTTTAGGATCGACACTGTCACAATCAAAAGACACATGAAGCTTTGTATGATTTTGGATAAACGAAGACAGTTCCAAATCTACCCAAGGCCATCCTTTTGTCTTTATTTCTTCCATCGTAATACTACGGATGCCCCATTTCTTCATCAAGAGGGCTTCTTCTTCATCAAGCGATCTTATTCCGATTTGAATAATATCTGTTCCTTTTAAGATCACATCATTTAGTTGAGTTAATTGTGGATGACCATATCCTTGAAGTAC
>CAIXIN010000206.1 GCA_903919545.1 uncultured bacterium
GGCCCTTGGGGATCAGGCAGCGATAAGGCACGCCGTAGGGCTCGCGCAATTCGCCGATGCCGCGGCTGTGTCCGCCATGCGTGTCCATCGGATGATCGCGTCGATGTGTTTAAGTATCATAATTCTATCTTTGGGACGTCTACTGAATTACTAGAAGGCATGCTAGAGATACGAGGGATAGGCATCATCGATGTGAATAAGATGTTTGGAGCTTCTGCGACCCTATCTAAATCAGACATCGATTTCGTTATCTCTCTTGAAAAATGGAATGAAGATAAACAATACACAAGAGTCGGTATCGAAGAAGAAGATCAGTATTATGAAGTCTTAGGAGTTAAGATCCCTATGCAAACGATCCCTGTTAAAGAAGGTCGTAATATCGCCGTGTTGGTAGAATCAGCAGTAACTAATTTTAATCTCAAAGAAAAAGGCATCAACAGTTCAAAAGAATTTGAACAACGTGTCTACGACTATATTAAGAGTCAGAATAAGGAGAACCAATGACCTTTTTTCCAGACATATCTACTTTCGTTGAAATAGGATCCATCTCGATCAAGATGTATGCGGTATGTATCTTAACAGGTGCGTTTATTACCTATTTTATCGCTGAACACAAATTCTCTAAGATCGGTTATTCTAAATCCATCCCAGAAGATCTCTTTTTTGGGGCCTTACTTTCAGGCATCATAGGGGCTCGTTTATGGTACGTCTTGTTTTATAACTTCGATACCTATATGTCTAATCCTTTAAGTATCTTAATGACTTGGACTGGTGGTATGGCCATACAAGGAGGCTTGATGTTGGGAGCTGCTTATGGTTATTGGTATGCTCGTAGAAAGAAGATAAACTTTCTAAGAGGCGCTGATATTGTCGTACCGGCCATTCTTTTAGCTCAAGCCGCTGGTCGTTGGGGAAACTTCTTCAATCAAGAGGCCTATGGAAGAATCGTAAACGAAGCCTACTATAACTTATTCCCAGCTTTTATTAAAGATATGATGTTTATTCAAGGCGCTTATCGTGAACCTACATTTCTTTATGAATCAGTTTTAAACATCATCGGGTTCTTCGCCATTACTTATGGCTTAAAACACGTGATGAAACTTAAACGAGGAGATCAGTTCTATGGTTATCTCGTGTGGTATGGGATCACACGCTTCTTCGTTGAAAGCTTTAGAAGCGATAGTCTATACGTATGGGGAACCTTTATACGTACAGCTCAAGTCTTATCGATCTTCTTTATCTTGTTTGGATTATTAGGTTGGGCTGGTTTCTTCAAGAAATTCTTTAAGGATCCTAAACCTGTGATCTTATTTGATCTAGATGGGACCTTATTAGATACAGAGCCTTTGATCATCGAAACATTTACTCAAGTACTTAAGAAACATAAACCTGATCTTGTCTTGTCTCGTGAACAGAAGATTGGATTCTTAGGTCCTACACTTCATGAATCTTTAGAAAAATACCTAGATCCAGAAACAGCTAAGATTGCGTTTGATGAGTATCGTGCTTTAAACATAGAACTTCATCCTACATTCATCAAAACGATGCCTCACGCAACAGAATTGCTAGAAGCGTTGAAAGAAAAGAACTATACACTAGGTGTCGTCTCTTCTAAGAAGAAAGACGTCGTTGAGTTGGGTCTACAATTAACTGGACTTGATAGCTACTTCTCGACCATCATCGGATACGATGAGGTCAAGAAATACAAACCTGATCCGGAAGGATTACTAAATGCCTGTAAAGCACTGAATGTGTATAGAGATGATGTGATCTATGTAGGTGATACTGATACCGATATGATGGCTGCAGATAAAGCAGGCATGTATGCGGTAGCTTTGATTACCCACGATGAACGCAAACAAGCCATCTTAGATACTAAACCAAATGAAGCCATACATGATTTGATGGAGCTTTTGCCCATCTTAGAAAAGAAGATCTCATGGACCAGATCTACGATTTAGCGATTGTAGGCGCAGGACCTGCTGGGATGACAGCGGCCATATACGCCAAGCGTGCAGGTCTAAAAGTCATCATGTTTGAAGGTTCAGCTCCAGGTGGTAAACTCGTGAAGACCTTTGAGATCGATAATTGGCCAGGTGAGAAACGCATCTCTGGGGTCGATTTGGCCATGAAGATGTATGAACATACCTCTCATTTAGAGATCGAAACAGAATTCGTAGGTGTCAAGAAAATCGAAGAAGGACGTCATAAGACCATCATCACCGAAGATGATCGTCAGTTTATCTGTAAGGCTGTCATCTTAGCGACAGGCACCATTGAGAATAAAATGAATATCCCTAACGAAGAAAGATTAACAGGTCATGGGGTCAGTTTCTGTGCCGTATGCGATGGAGCTTTCTATAAACATAAGAAAGTCGTCGTCGTAGGAGGAGGTAACTCCGCTTTAGAAGAAGCTCTCTATTTGACTCAGTTTGCGGATAAGGTCACCATCGTCATTCGACGTGATGTCTTTAGAGCTGATAAGGTCGCCCAAGACCATGTCTTAGCTCATCCTAAGATCGATGTCCTTAGACATTGTGTTCCTGTTAGTGTACTAGGAGAAGACAAGGTCACTGCGATCAAGCTTCGTAACTTAGAAACCCAAGAAGAGTTCGACGTAGAGACCGATGGGATCTTCCCTTATATCGGAGCGAATGCGAATACATCCAGCGTTGCCCATCTTGATATCCTAGATCCTTTAGGGTATATGATCGTCAATGAGAAGATGGAATCCAAAGTACCAGGCATTTATGGGGCAGGAGACGTCTGTGTCAAACCATTAAGACAAGTCGTAACTGCGGTCTCTGATGGAGCTGTTGCGGCCCAAGCAGCTTTCCTTTATATCCAAAGTGTATAAACGATCCTTAGGGATCGTTTTTTAGTGCCAAGATTAAACGGAAGCTCGTTTAGTCTAGGTTCATTTCCTTGTATACTTTAGATACATAAACATAAAGGGGGAAGTATGAATAGAAAAGATTGGTTGATTATACTGGCTTTGTTTACGGATGTGATGGTTGCCTTATCTTTTGAAGCCTATGGGAATGGTCGTTTATTTCTAGAATACATTGATTTTTCTCGACCAATAGGTTTTGTGTTCAACATCGCTAACTGGTATCTAGGAATATTGGTGATCATTGTGATCTTTCGTAATAGAGATAAAGTAAGAATATTTATGGGTGTTCAATAAACAAAAAAATCATCTCTGTGTAGGAGATGATTTTATATGATCTAAGATTGAGTTTGAGATGAGTATTCTATTCTCTTTATTTAACTGATCTTAGGAATTTCCTTCATCTTTTCTAAACAATGCGATGATCGGTAATAGAACTGCCGCAACTAAGCCAGCCGCAAATCCATTATTGTATAGGTTAAATCCTCCATGGAGGTAGCCTACATTAAGCACAACCGACGAATGGATAAAACCTGCCAAGACACCCCACTGCCAACCAAACTTACCTGCGATAGGGGACAATGCGGTCCCAAATAAGGCTGCCAACTGAATCGCAGGATCATTGATAGAAAACACTTTTAGAAGAGAACCAATAAATACGCCTAAGAATATCGGAAGTATATTTCTAGGATGTTTCCCAAAAGCGCTGAAGCCTGAGATCGTTAGGATACCTCCTATCGTAGGACCGTTTAAATCACCTCGAATCAAAAGGATATACACAGTTGAAAGTATTCCTGTGATCCCCATGTTTACTAATGTGATCCCAAAACCTTCCAGTTGGATAAAATCAGTGATCAACTTACCTGAATGACTCAATAATTTCTTGTAGTTACGAAAGGATTTCCCATTGATCAGGTAACCAGTCACTAGCATCAATAGAAATATCCCAAAGAGATAAACACTTAAGACAAGATTATTTCCACTTGACCATATGAGTTGTGGAGTGGGTTCATAACCAAAGGATCGCATAATGGATACAAATATTAAACCCAACATCCCTACTGAAAATCCAATATTGTATAGATTATATCCTTGATGAACATTCATCAGAGAAGACGCAAGAGGCGCAATCAAGAAGCCCAACAGTATCCCAATGGCCATAGCGAGTGGAATACTTATAAACAATGATGAGCTACTTCTAAACGCTATTTCAGTGATTGCGGGTGCCATAGAGGTCCCAAACAAAGCAGGAACAAGAAACTTATTGAATGTCTCTTTCTTATATCGTGAATAAATATAGGCTCCCAATAAGATAAACCATACATTGAATAAATTCTTACCAAATAAGGCAAAACCAGATATCGTAAAAAGGGCTGCGATCAAGGGTCCATTGAGATTCTGTTTCAATGTATACAATACTAAAATACAAACTAAGGTAAGCAGACCCGAGTTAACGAAGGCAGCACCTATATTACCTAAGCCTATGTAATCTGTAATAAGACTTGAAGGCATGGTTAAGATGGCTTGTAGACCAGTACCAATTTCAGTAAAAGTATTTTGTGTAAATCCAAAGATAATTTGAGCTAAAGAAAACAAAATAACAAAACTGTACTTGGAATCAAAACCCATTCTCTTGGTCATATTACCTCCATTGATTTATAACTGGATAATCATATCTAATCGTTTGTCATAATAACTATATCATTACACTATCTAGATACAAGACTATTACATTTTTGAACCAATGGATAATTAGTATCTTATATATAAGAAAGTGAACCATCTTATGTTCACTTTGTTTGTTATTAAGTATGTAGATCGAAATACCAAATAAATATTTTATTGGGTAAGTGTTCTTTTTCTACTTGTAGAGAAGGCCAACGCAACTAGGTTTAGGATCATCGTCATAATGATAAGTATCCAAGAGACAATGACTATCCCATCCATGGTATCTAAGATCGCAACGACATCGTTGATCTGTGCGAGATGTTGAAGTGTCATAAGCTGAAAAACAAAAGATAAGCCCATAAATAGAAAACTAAACATCATATAAACATGAATTGAGATCTTTGATTTTTTATGGCGAATGATATACGCAATAGGATAAAACAAGGCGACTAATCCAAACAATAGACTGGCAGAATTTAGTGGTATAGACATTGTGTCTCCTCTTTTGATTATACTAACCGATTTAGTTTAGATAATGACTTATGAATAAGACACTATTCTATAATACTTCTCGGTGATAATAAATAGGCTTTAAAAAAAGGAACATATAAATCTCTGTTCCTTTTTATGAGGTCTATTGAACTTGATTAAACTGCAGCTGGAGCTGTCTTTTTAGGCATCTTGGCGAAGCCAACATAGCTAAGAACAGTTTGAGTAACAATAAAGAAGAAGTATGGGAGGAATAGGAACATAGCTACAGAATACAAAATCGCTCCTGTTAAAGCAAAACCGCGTTTATTCAAAGCCCAACCCAAGACATTGAAGACCAATGCTAAGAATGTTAAGAACAAATGTGGAAGCATAAGTGCGAACGCAATTGCAGCGCCTACTTGTTCATTGCTATCCCCTGCACTGTATGTGCTCATATAATATACAATGTAAACAAGATAAGCCAAAGTCATAATCCAAGATACTAATAATGTTTTTTTCTTTTTCATTTTTTCCTTTTTAGTTCAGTATTATACTGAATTTTTCCTTTTCATCAAACATATTCCCATAATAGGCTAATCTCCATTTTCCATTCTTAGGTACTTCAAATGCGATAATGTATGAATACTCTGAACCAGGTTCTAGTTGTTTATCATAGAATGATTCTGTATCCCATACAGAGAAGTAACTATAATCATAAGACACCCCTTTGTCATCGTAAACTTTCCATCTATTACTGCTAATTTCAGCAATATCAATCGATGAATTATTCTTGATCTTGACAGTCACTCCTAAGAAAACATTCCCAGAATCTGGTTTTGTGTAATCTTTACCGGCAGATGTTTGCACCTTCTCAACCGTGTAAATCTTGTCTCTATAGGTTACTGATGAACCCTTAGCATAAGGAGTTTCACTCACAGCTACATCTGAACAATCTGTGGTGAGATTAAACTTGATTTCCGGTTCTTCACTAAACATATTCGAATAATAGGCTAAAACCAAACCAGAATTATCTAAAGGTTGTTCAAAGTAGAAGATCGCATCAACTGTACCACCAGGTAAGACATCGATTGAAAAGGTTTCGCCTCCAACAGAGCTCTCTACATTAGATACATCTGTTTCGGTCAACGCTGCATTTTGCAATTTCCAATCAAAAGTGGTGATAGATTGCTTTTCTTTAGATATATTTTTGATCGACATCTCTACAACGACATAGAGACTATTGTCTTCGAGCCAAAGATCATCCCCATAGGATTTTCTTACTGATTTGATTTGAAACTCAAGTTCACTGGTAGAAGCTAATTCTTTCTCTCCAAATTCAGTCTTTTTTTCAACTTTTGGACTACTACATGACGTGAGTAGAATGAGAGCCAATATCGCTAATATGCTTTTCTTCATGGGGTCACACTTTCTATAAGAGCTTAAACAATAAAAGAGTCATGAGATACTAAATCAAAATAATATACAATTATAGTATATTTACTTAAAGTGGTTTTAAAGTCCCCCTCCTTTTCCTTTTTTGAATATTATCATTTAACTATTCACTACTTCTTCAGTTTATTAGAAATGGAAACTCTTTGTCAAGAAGTATCGAGATATCTTAGGCAATTATGAGGAACTTGCACACTATGAGTGTTAATATAGAAAATATTTTAGTAAGCTAAAGAAAAGAGCTGAAGTCTTTATCATGAATAATAAGGAATATCTATATAAAATCAAGAAGAGAATATAGCTTATTTTAATCAAAATCCTCGTGATTTATAACTCAATATAGAGTGTAGAATTATTCATAGGTAGAGATTATGATCATAAGCTGTGGTCATAAAGTAAGCCATCTTGTGAAACACCAGGCTGCGTGGTACAATAAAATCCTAGGAGATCTTATGAAACGACGCGTGATCTTATTAACAGGCATCTCTGGTGCTGGAAAAACAACAACCATGGGTATTTTAGAAGATATGGGCTATCACTGTA
>CAIXIN010000207.1 GCA_903919545.1 uncultured bacterium
AAAGATTCTGTAGATTTGCGACAAATTTTCTCGAATTCATCTGGTAATTTTGAAGATGAAATGACAGGGTGACAATACGAAATTATTAGATCTGTACTAATGGGAAAACGAACACTGGGAATCCTTTCAACATGAACTGGAAAAACCCATACTTTTCTGCTTTCAGGAATGCTCTTACCTTGAACTTCATTGATAGTATCACCATTAAAATCACTAATTGAAGATCAATATGATAATCTTAAACGAAAATTCTGATTAGAAAGACTTGTCCATAGAATACATTGAGGCATGGAAAAATCGATGAAAGAAAAGACATTGGATGATATCAAACTTTGAGGTATCAAATATCTCTATGTAGCTCCGGAACGTTTACAGATCCGCAAATTCTTCGACAGCTGTTCCAAGAATAGTACTAGATTGAACTTGTTGGCTATTGATGAGGCTCATTGTTTGAGTGAATGGGGACATGACTTCCGTCTATCGTACCTAAATGTTCACCCTTTATCTGAAGATCTTACAAGAATTACAGGCTGAAGGATTGGTATTCTGGCTTTAACAGCAACTGCAGGATATAGAGTATACAAAGATATCGTATCTTTCTTATGAATAAATTGTTCAGTAAGGGAAACTTCTTTAAATAGGAGCAATATAAGTATGCAAGTAATTAAAGTTAACGAATGATCAGAAAAAGTGGAAATTTTAAAATCAACAATTAATGAAATAATCCCATCAATTCTGAATGAATCAACAGAAACTTTGAAAAATACAGAATTGCCCTCCGGAATTATTTTCACGATATATTGATCTATTTGAAAAAAAACAGCTCCGCAATCAGTTCAAGCAACAGCTGAAGGGATTTATCGATCAATTATATCCGAAATGGATGCTGAGACATCGAGCAACGTAGGTATGTATTATAGTTCTAATGATTACAATGACAGTAATCAATCTCAATTAACTAGTGGAAAAATTCCATGCTGTCCACATTGCAAAAACATTGATCCATCAAAAAAAATTCAAGCGATAAAATTAAGTAATTTTTTTCGAAAATGAGGTTATTATGAATCGAATAAAGAATGGTTCAAATGAATTGAATGAATTGATAATATTGTAAGACTTAGGAAATCTTTATCAGAAGGAATCCTATTTTTTAATAGGAAAACAGATTGTTATATTTCACAGGAAAAAATTGATTTTTATCAGAGTGCAATTTTTTTTGAACTCAAAATCATGTCTTCGAAAGATGCTGTCTGATGTAACATTTGCCAGAATTGTTACAATGAATCTTGATTTATCGAAGATCCTCAAGAATTGCTGCTAATGGGTTGAGAAAAACTCGTTGGGAATAATAGGTGGGAAGCAATAAAACAAGAGACTCAAAACCGATTTAAAGATGGCAGGAGTAGATTACTTGTAGCTACGAAAGGTTTTTGAATGGGTATAGATAAACCTAATATAAGATTCGTGATACATTATGTAATGTCACAAAGTTTGGAGTGATATTACCAAGAAATTTGACGAGCAGGACGTGATGGGGCACATTCACACTGCATAGTTTTCTTCGCACCACCTTGCGAAAGTTGCTTATCTGAGACAAATAATTTAACAATAGATCCACCTTGTTTAATTAATGCGGAATCATTCAAATATAGCAAGTGTCCAAAATGACTCGAAGGTCCATGTGATTTCTATAGACAACAAAGAATGATTATTTCACCACCAGTGGTTAAAATAGGTAGAAATGAGGTTTTTCTTCATGATATTCTTAAAACTGAAAGTAATCATGAAAAATTGATAGCAAAGGGGGATTATTTTGAGGATTTGAGTATAAAAACTTTGCTTCAAAACTGAAGAACTGAAGGTTTTTCCCATCCTCTTGTTGAATTCTGGCAATTTTATTATGCAATGCATAAAATATTTCCTGCTTTTCAAAATGGTAATAATGGATTATCAATGAAAGAAATTCCAGAAAAAACCCTGTTTCGTTGCACTATACTTGGCATAGTGCAAAGATATTTTAAAAATTATGCTACAGATTGTTATGAAATCGAATGGGATAGTGGTGAAAATGCGATAGAGAGAGTTAGTCAATTTTTAAAGTTGAAATTGGGGGTTGATGAAAAAGATATTCTAATATATAAAACAGATGCTGATTTCTTAAAGATTGAGAATATTTTAAAAAACCGTGCAAAGGAATGAGTTGCTGCATGAAACTGGTGACTTGCCGCTCTTGTTTTAATCTATCATCTGTACCGAGTTATTGACAAATGAAGACGACAGGCATTCAGAAATCTTTTCCAATCAATACAAGAAGTCACCGCTGAAGAGAATAGTTGATGTCTTAGAGCAAAGTTATTGAGACGCCTTTGACGTGATGAATCGGAAGAATCAATGTGAAAGTGCTGATTTTGCAGCGGATGTGTTCGTGATAATATATATGGGAAACATACGGGGAAATTAAAAATCGATGAAGATATGGAAATGAGAAATAGAAAATTCAGAGTAGATAGGATAATTTGATTCGAAGAAACACAGAAAGCTTTCGAAGAAGAAAAGAAGAAGAATTCTTCTTACATAAAACTAATTGAAGAAGTATTTTCATCAAGAAACTTCAATGCGAAAGATACCGTTTCAATTCTTATTCAGTCTTCGGAAAGAAAAGATGATCTTTCTACAAAAGCATCACAAGCTCTTGAAAGGGGTACATACTTACCTAATGCACTCTTCATTCATGATTATTACTTATTTCGAGCATGAAAGAGTAATTTAATAACTGAAAGTGCAAAAGAAATGTACAAGTATGACTGAAATGAGATTTTTCAAATATTTACTGATACATATAAGAATTTCGATGAATACGGAAAGTGATTAATAAATCGATTGTTTGAAATAATGAGAAAGGAACTCTCTCCGAAACTTATAGATAAACAAATTTTGAATCAATATAACATGCAGATTGAAGAGCTAATTTGACTGACTATCGCCACATGAATACTTTAATCATATAATTATGACAACGGCATCACTTACGGAAATTCTTACAACTTATGGAACTAAATTCCCTTTGGAAAGATTTCGAAAATTGGATGAAATACTCAAAAAAATTGAGTCATCGTCAGAAAATTTAGAATTTCTAAAGAATGAGATTCATTTATTGGGCGAAAACCTAAAAAATGATCATTTGACGATGTATAAGAATGCTAATAAGAATATTGAAAACTTTCAAATTGAGATTTTTTCTAAAAATACCAATCAGATTAATGCTGCAACGAATCAAATAAATTTTGATATCAATAATTG
>CAIXIN010000208.1 GCA_903919545.1 uncultured bacterium
CGAAGCACATAAAACACATATTCGTTTATTGGCTGTGGCGATATCAGAAAAAGCTTTGACTACCTATATCAATTTATGTACGAGAGTCAATCTAAGAGTCTTAGTGGTCGATACCGCAACCACCTCAGTCATTAAACTGGTCAGTAAATCTGATGTATGTGAAGGAGAAGATCCAACCTTAGTCGCAGATATCGAAAATGACATTATGAAGCTATATTTGTTTGAAAACAAAAAATACATCTTGCTTCGTAATACCAAGTTGGCCGAGGTTGATCCACTTCGTAAAGCGGAATGGATCGGTGACATCGAGGATAACATCAATAAGATGCTTCAGTATCAATTCACTCGTCCTTCTCGTATCGGTATTAAAAAGGTCATTTTCTTTGGGAACCATCCTCTAATCAACGAAATTAAAGACAGTGTCGCAGATAATCTTTCTATACAGACTCTAAACTATCCTAAGCCTGATTTCTTAAGTGGAAGAGAGGAAAACTTCCTGCCATATCTAAATCCGATTGGAGCAGCGTTGAGGAAATAAACATGAAAAAGGACAATATTAATCTACTTGAGAATTATCTATTATCTGAGAAGAAAAGAAAAAACACCAGTTCTAAGGGTTTGAATTTCATAGCGATCTTTTTAATCACTATATTATTGATGTCTGCCTATGGTCTTAAATTATTCCTTGAAGATCAAGGACTAAAAGATTCCAATCAACAACTAAACGCTTATATCACTGACCCAACTATCATTAAAAAAGTCTCCGATATATCCGTTAAACAAAGACAACTTGCGGATCTCAAAGAAATATTAAGTACTTTGAAGTCGCTTAATGGTGCCTTTGATGCGATGCCTGAACTAAATTCCATCGTCTTAGATAAGATCAACTCTTGTGTTCCACCAGACACTAAAATAACCTCGATTGATTATGATGGTCAATGGCTTACTCTAAAAACCATCTCAAGCAATTACTTAAGACCTTCTGAATTTGCGCGTAACTTAAGAAATACAGATTTCTTTGAAGACACCACCTATTATGGATACGAAGAGTCCACTGGAAAATATGTAGGAACTGTACTTGTCGCATTGAAAGTAGGTAACTAAAATGAAAATTTCAAAACGTGAACAAAGCTTATTATCCTTCTTACTCTATGTTGCTGTTGTTTCATTCGCTATTGTCTTTATTCTAATGCCACTTCAGTCTTCAATTGATGCTCGTAAAGCTTTAAATGCTTCATTAAACAGTCAAAAAGCACTGGTCGAAGTCGAAATGTTGAATGGTACAGGCTTAGATCAAAAGATCACAGATGCATTAACTGAAGTTAATCTACAGTTTTCTAGAATTGAATCGCCTATCTCTTCCGAAGAGTTTGAACAAAAATTATTACCTGTTTTGGTTATAAACGATATTAGAATCAAGTCTTGGATCGTCAATGATCCAATTATATCTGCCCCAAATCTTCCTACATTTGAAAAGTTGGGGTATGTGTATAAGTTAAAAGAACTCGTCGATAGTTATCACGGGATCTACGTCTCTCCGTCCTCTATACCTGTAACGGATGCTGAATTGGTTTTGACCAATGTAAACTTCGCTTTCACAAGTTCTTATGTGGATTATGTTGAGGTTCTTGATGCCATCACCAGTTGGGATTCAACCATCTTTGTATCTACTTCAAACCGTGATAATGTAACGGGTGAAGCCATCATCTCAATTGACTTCTATTCTATAGAGAAACCTTAAGTTCATAGACTAGTTAAGCATCATCATTCTCCTATATATGAGAGAACTAAAAAGTACAAGGAGCGATCACCGTGAAATCATTACCCTTAGGTCAAATCTTACTCGAAGAGAAGGTCATTAATGAACAGGAACTCAATGAGGCCTTAGAACACCAAAAGGTATCTAAGAAACGTTTGGGTGCTGTCATCATTGAGATGGGCATCGTCGAAGAAGTCGACATCATGAAAGCCTTAGCTAGGCGTCTTAAAGTCGATTTCCTTGAAAACCCATTATTTTCCATTGATTTGGAAACCGTTAGATTGGTTCCTGAATCATTGGCTAGAAAATATCGTATCGTTCCTCTCAATATCCGAGAAGGTCACCTCAACATCATCACAAGTGATCCTTTGGATTTTGCTTGTTTAGAAGACATCAGTATGGTTACCAATATGGAAGTATTGACCGTACTTTCTATTGGATCAGAAGTAGATAAATGTATCGATCGTGTTTATTCTAAACGTAATGCGGATGAGATCATCGAAGACATTCGTTCTGAATATGGTGAAATCAATCTAGAAATCAATCCTGAAAGAGAAGAGCAAGCTGCCATCGTTGAACGTGTCGACTCTGCTCCTATCGTTAAACTGGTTAATTCTCTCGTTCAAGAAGCCTATCAAGAAAATGCTTCTGATATCCATATTGAACCAGAAGAAACCCATACAAGAGTACGCTTTAGAGTAGACGGAGACTTGGTTGAACATTCAACTTTCTCAAAAGACATCCATGGCTTATTGACCACTCGTATCAAGATCATCTCTGGGATGAACATCGCTGAAAAGCGTGTTCCTCAAGATGGCAGTTTCAATATAAGAACAGATTATATCCATGTCGATATGCGTGTATCTAGTTTACCTACACCTTATGGGGAAAAGATCGTTATGCGTCTATTGGGAGCCAATAGAGCCATCGACTACGATATGAAAGCTTTAGGCCTTTCAAACCACACTTTAGGATTACTAGAAAAATCACTTCATATCCCTAATGGGATCATCCTAGTAACCGGTCCTACTGGATCAGGTAAAACTACTACCTTGTATTCCATGTTGAGCAGTATTACTAAGCCTACCATCAACATCGTTACCGTAGAAGATCCTATTGAACGTCGTTTCGATAACATCACCCAAGTCCAAGTCAATCCAAGAGCTGGATTAACCTTCGCTTCTGGACTAAGATCAATTCTTCGTCAAGATCCAGATGTCATCATGGTTGGGGAAATAAGAGATGCTGAAACCGCAGAAATCGCCATTAGAGCGGCCATTACAGGTCACTTGGTCTTATCAACTGTCCATACCAATGATGCCTTATCGACCATAGTAAGACTTACAGATATGGGTATAGAACCTTATCTGGTTGCCTCTTCACTTAAATGTGTTGTATCTCAACGTTTAGTCAAGAAAATCTGTCCTCATTGTAAAGCTAAAGCAGAAACCACACTTGAACATGAACGCTTACTACAAAGCAAGATCAAACAAAGCTACGTTGGTAAAGGCTGTCAACAGTGCAAGTTTACAGGTTATATAGGACGTCAGCCTGTTCATGAAGTCCTTGTCGTTGATGCTACTTTCGAAGACTTAATTACCCGTAGAGCCTCTATGGATGAACTAAGAGCTCATGCAAGATTAAGAAGCATGAGAATGCTCAAAGATGAGCTTACTGATCTTATAGAACAAGGAAGCACAACAGTTGAAGAAGGCCTAAGAATCCTGTATTCTGTTGATTAGGAAAACTGATGTTACAAGAAATACTCAAAAAGGCTCAAGACGAACAGTGTTCTGATATTCATATCTCAGGAAACGAGAAAGTTCTTTTTAGAAAAGATGGCCGTTTACTTTCTTATTCTGATGATATAATGAGTTCAGATGATGCATTATCATTGGTCCATGAGTTGATCGATTCTAAACATAGTGAAGTATACACTTTGGGTGGAGATGTCGATGCAGCTTATACTGATGAATTTAATAATCGATACAGACTTAACGTCTACCGTCAACGCGGTGTACCCGCAATTGCGATCCGTTTATTGAGAAACAAAATACCGACACTTAAAGATCTTAAGATGCCTGAAGTTCTTAGTAAATTGGCAATGCTTCCTAGAGGACTGGTCTTAGTGACAGGTCCTACTGGAAGTGGTAAGTCCACTACATTAGCCGCTATGATTGATCATATCAATCGTAATAGATCCGTTCATATTCTGACGCTAGAGGATCCCATCGAATACATCCACACCGCAAACAAAGGGATGATTCATCAACGTGAGATCCATACTGATGCAAACGATTTTGCTTCTGCATTGCGTTCTGCGCTTAGAGAAGACCCGGATGTGATCTTGGTAGGTGAAATGCGCGATCATGAAACGATCGCCTTAGCTCTTACTGCCGCGGAAACCGGGCACCTCGTATTGTCTACCCTCCACACTACAGGGGCAGCAAATACGATCGATCGAATCATAGATGTATTCCCACCCCACCAACAAGGTCAAATCAGAACTCAGTTGGCATCCTCACTTCAGGGTGTCATCTCACAAGATCTGATTCCACTCGAAGGTGGTCTCGGAAGAATCGCAGCTCATGAAATCTTAATGATGACAGACGCTGTTGCGAATCTTATACGAGAAAACAAAATCGTTCAGATAAACTCTACGATTCAAACAAACATGAAGTTGGGCATGTGCACCCTGGACGGATCCCTGGTTAACTTGATCCGAAAAAACCTGATTTCTCTGGATACAGCTATGGAATACACTTCAAATCCTGAGGCTTTGAAACGTTTGCTCCAAAACTTTTAGTCCAAAAAATCAAAACAAACTTCAAAAGGAGAAAAAATGAAGAAATTAAACAAAAAAGGCTTTACACTTATTGAATTGATCGTTGTTATCGCTATCTTGGCCATCTTGGCTGCTATCTTGATTCCTGCCGTTACTGGTTACATCGCCAAAGCAACAAATGCTAAAGATGCTGCTAACTCACGCGCTTTGTATTCACAAACTGCTATGGAATTATTATTAGGCAATACTGTTACACTACAAACTGCAGATGTGGCTCATGATTTGGATTGCACATATACAGCTAATGCTCTTGATGCAACTCAAATTGCTACATTCACATGTGATGGTGCTAACTTGACTTTCTCAATGGCGAATAACTTCGAAGGCGAATAGTTTTAATTAGAAAACTCATGAATTTAAAATAACGGTTCCTCAGGGCCGTTTTTTTTATGCCTAAAATAAAAGATATCACCAATTAAGGTGATATCTTTTTACTTTCCTAAGAAGAATTCTAATTCTGTTTTAGATTCGTTGGCGGCTTTTAGGATGTATAAGGCAGTCGCTAAACTTCCTGTGGTCATCAGTAAGAGAAACCAGATGACCTTAGTGAGTAGATCTTTCTCTCTTCGTAAGATCCATAGATAGAAGAGAAAGAATCCTACATAGAGATCAACCATACTCATCTGTCCCCAAACCATACTCAATAGGATCGATCCTTCCC
>CAIXIN010000209.1 GCA_903919545.1 uncultured bacterium
CTACCATTTCTAAAGATGATTTAATTGAGTCTCTACCTCCACTAACTTCGATCATACATAAATGTGAAAAAGCCAAGCTTAAATCTAAACCAGGCAGTTCAAATGAACTTAGATTATCAAAATTGATCATAGCGATGACTGTATGTATTGAATTGATCAACGATAAACTATAACTCGTTAATTCGCTACTTTTTGGTGAAACTGAGGCGATTCCATCGTCAAAGGTAAATACACCGCATTGATGGATTTTAGATATTCTAAGATATGAGGTAAAGCTAAGGCAGTATTTCTATGATTAGGTCCATCATGCATCAAGACACAATTGGCTCTACCTATTTTGATCCCGTTGATCACATTATTGAAAATGCTTGTTTCTGTATTCCCATAAGCTGTATCTCCTGATGAAACATTCCAATCGAAATAATGATAACCCTTCTCTTGAACACTCTGAGTCAAGGTCGTCATGATACCTCGATTGAACCAACTGACTGTATTAGAAGATCCTCCTGGAAAACGAATGATCGTTGATCTGATCCCCGTTAGATCGAAGATATAATCTGAGATCGCATTGAGATCATTATAATAAGCTGTTTCAGAGGCATAGATAGAGCTGTATTTATGAGACCATGAATGTAGACCTATTGTATGACCTTCTGCTGCTTCTCTTAAAATAACGGGACCAGAATAAGATCTATGGTAAAGAATAAAGAAAGTAGCTTTGGCTTCATATTTTTTAAGCGTATCTAAAATACTGATGGTATCTGAGAAAGGTCCATCATCAAAAGTAAGATACACTGTAGTTTGAGGAAGATCTTCTACTTTTACGATCCGAGTGATCGAGTTTGTATTTCCACTGGCGTCTTTAACACTATAGGTAACAGTGTATTGGCCAACGACGTTAGGATCGATGGTCTTTGATACTTGGAGTGATTTTCTAACGTCCCCACAATTATCGGAAGTATTGACCCCGAATTCGTAATAGGTACCTCCCTTATCCATGGTGACTGTTGAAGGACCTTTTAAACTGATTGATGGTCTTTGAGTATCCTTGATGGTAAAAGCTCGAGACATCTCGCTTAGATTACCTGAAGAATCAATGATGGTGTATTTTATCCCAGAAGAAGTTTTTGAGATGATGACCTTATCAGAAAGTTCTCCATCAACATTATCTACTGCACTATAACCTTCTTCTTTAAAACTATTCTCATTGCATAATATTTTAGACAAAGACCCAACCAAAGATAAGACTGGCGCAATTGTATCGACGACCGTAATCGTCCTTTCAAGTGTCTTTATTTTGGATCCTGTTTTTGCGGTATAAGTAATCGTATAAGTACCAGGAACTTCAACATTTAAAGTACTTTGTATACTGACTTCAGTATCACCTTCAATAAAATAACCGGGCTCTTCATAGTTTGAATTAGCTTCGATTGTAATCGATGTTTCTCCTAAAAGCTTGAATTCTTTTTCACTGCACCCTGTATTAAACAAGGCAATCGCAATGATTAGGATGAACTTGGTCATTATCTTCGTTGATTTCATTTGGTTTCCCCACTTCATTATGGTACCTATAAAATTCATTGTCTACACACGATGAGTGTAGTTCTTATCTTTTTAAGGTACTTAATACGTTCCATCGACAATCTCACTTAATTTAAACTAATTTCCCCCATAAACTCTTTCTACACTATCTTCGTTATGAAAACACCATTTACTTTAACTCAGCTTAGTACTACGCTTGTTGTTTTGGTCTCATCAGGTATCTTGATCACAGGTTCTCTTCCTAACTTCAAGATCACAAGTACTCATTATGAAGTAGAATCTTCTAGGATTCCTTTAGTTTTTGATGGCTATAAGATCGTTCAAGTATCAGATCTTCATAATGCCTCTTTTGGGAAAGATCAAAGACAATTGATCTCTTCGATCAAAGCAGAAGATCCTGATCTGATCGTCTTTACTGGAGATATGGTTGGTTCATGGATCCCTGATTATCAAAATGCTTTGATCTTAATAAAAGAAGCCAGTAAGATCGCACCTGTCCTTGTGGTCGACGGGAATCATGATGCACGACTAAAGACTTACCCCATTCAGAAACAAGCCATGAAAGATGCTGGTGCGATCGTCTTAGAAGACGAAAGTTATCCCATCACACTACAAGATTCATCCATTCAAATACTAGGTCTAAAAGAACGTTTTAAAGTAAAAGATCGAGCTAGCCCAATCAAAGATCTAGTAGATCCTAATTCCTTTAGTCTCTTATTGGCTCATCATCCAGAAAACTTCCTAGATTATGTCCAAGCAAAAGTAGATTTGGTGTTGGTAGGTCACGCTCATGGAGGTCAATTCATATTCTTTGATCAAGGGATTTATTCTCCTGATCAAGGTATATTCCCTAAATATACAGATCATCTTATTACCCAAGACTCCACATCGATGATTGTAAGTCGAGGTTTAGGAGAAAGTGTACTTCCCTTACGTTTATATAATGGACCAGAATTAGTTATAATTACCTTAAGAGCTAAAAAAAATCCTTAACTAAGGATTTTTTAAATGAACTTTACGGTTTCTGATAAGGGTCTACGTTGATCATGATATTCAAAAGGAACACTTTTTGGATCGATATGACCTACCGGGATAAGAGCTACAGGAATGATGTCTTCGGATAGGTTTAGTTTCTCACATAAGACTTCTGGTTTAAACATGCCTATCCAAATCGATCCTAAGCCTAGATCCGTTGCCTCTAGCATCAAATGGGTCGCAATGATACTGGCGTCCCAAGGTCCACTTTCTGCCCCATCTTTTCTTTTCCAACTTAATCTTCTGTAATAACAGACCACAAAGACCACAGGCGCATTAAATCGACCTCGTGTAGCTTGATCAATAATCGCTAAACCTTCTGGTGATTGAGCCACATATATTACCTGAGGTTGATTGTTATGAGCTGTAGGCGCATTTTGTGCAGCTTGAAGTAAAGAGGTCATATGTTCTTCACTAAGTGCTTGATCTAA
>CAIXIN010000210.1 GCA_903919545.1 uncultured bacterium
AACATCAAACCAAAGACTTCATCATTGTCATAAAAGGAGCAGAAGCTTTTCCAGAGGCACTCGTTTTAGGAAGTCGTAGTTTCGACGAAAGCCAAGTTCCACTTAAAAGTAAACTGGGCAATAAGATCACGCGTTTAATCACCAGTTATCTGATTGGACAAAAGATCACTGATACCCAAACAGGTCTAAGAGCTTTTGGAAGACCTGCGATGGAGAAGTTTCTTAAAGTTCCTGGTGAACGATATGAATACGAAATGAACATGCTTTTATATTGTGGTAAATTAAACATCCCAATCAAAGAAGTCGTTATAGAAACCATCTATATTGATGATAATTCAGCTTCTCATTTTAATCCACTTCTAGATTCTATTCGAATTTATCGTCAGATCTTAACCTTCTCATTGATTTCTCTTCTATCTACTGGATTAGATATCGGTGTATTTACTTTGTTTGTATATACCTTAAAAGGAGTGGACGTTATATTATATGCGACCGTAATCGCTCGCTTGATCAGTGTCAACTTCAATTTTCTTATGAATAAAACCGTTGTCTTTAAAAGTAAGCAACAATGGTTTGAACATATGTGGAAGTATTATACTCTAGCCTTGTTTCAAATGTTGACTTCCTATTTCTTGGTTAAATCTGTCTATACCTTGTTTGAGAAAAATGTTGTTTTGATTAAGATAGCAGTCGATATTACACTCTTCTTAGTTTCTTATCAGATCCAAAAACTCGTGATCTTTAGAAAGGACTCCAATGAGTAAGCTCATTAAAATTCCTTTTCTTTATGCGATTGCGATCTCTGTCTTCTTTAGTACGATCACGGGTGTTGTCCTTTTAGATGCCTTCGTTTTAAGTTCAGCTGGGATCGTCATCGATGAGATTCCTCTTATATGTGATGGAGATGGAAATACCAACGTCACCAAAGACATAGAAACCAGTGATACCACTTATACAGAGACCGCTTCAAGTACCACAGTTTATAAATCCATAAAGATCAATATCGAAACTTATGAAGGAGCTACCGTTTATATCGCAGATATTCAATTAAGCAGTGTATCTTTCTTAAGAACTGCTTTTGCGAAAGATACCTATGGACGTAATATTCGAGAATATACTTCTACTATGGCTGAAAACAACAATGCAGTCTTAGCCATCAACGGAGATTTTTATGGCTATCGTTCAGCGGGGCTTGTTATTCGTAATGGGGTCTTGTATAGAGATGTGAAACGTGCTGCTCCAGATACAAGATCTTTACTTATCGATAAAGATGGTAACCTTGAGATCTTTGAGGAAGGATCTGAAACAGGTCAACAATTGATCGATCGAGGTGTTTTCCAAGCTTGGTCATTTGGACCGGTACTCGTAGAAAACAGTGAACTCTCCCCTTCCGTAAGCAATCAAAACTGGGTCTCTTCCTCAAGAAACCCAAGAGTTGGGATCGGTCAAATAGGACCTCTTCATTATTTATTCATTGTGGTTGATGGAAGAAGTACCATTTCAAGAGGCTTAACTTTAGTTCAGTTTTCACAGTTGTTTAAAGACAAAGGGGCAATCACTGCCTATAACCTAGATGGTGGAGGATCCGCAACGATCTGGTTCAATGGGAAAGTCATCAATAAACCTACTTATGACGGAGCTGGTGTATATGAACGTGGCGTAAGTGACATCGTTTATATCATCGGAGATACAAAATGAGATCACTGAAAAGAAACGTCGTTGTATACAGTGCTTTGACCTTGTTTATGGGGGTCTTTAGTTTTGTTTATCATATCTTCTCTCATGGGGTCACATCTATAGACATGCAGCTTTCATTTATATGGTTTCTAGGATCTGCTATAGTGTATGGTATTCTACTGTTGATCAACTCAAAACTTAAGAGAAAAATCAACACAAGACTCTTTATGAATCTCTTCAATACAGCTTCTGTTGCTCAAGTCTTAGGATCGGTATTAAAAGGTGTCATCAATATCGCAGGAGGATCTTCTGCCTATCTCCCAGTGTATTTCTGGATCGCACAGATTGCCTATGGATTAAGTTTCTTAGCGTTTATCGTAATGTTTATCCCTCATCGATCAAAAAAAGCCTAAGGGCTTTTTTTACACTTTCTTAGTGAGATTTCTAAATCTAAATACGCTTAAGATAAATAATAGGATGATACTCGCTAAGATACTTATGATCATTTCAGTAGGACTTAAGATATGTCCTAAGATCTTTAAATCTATCCCTTGAAAATAACGATAATCCAAAACTACACTTTCAGGAGCTCCTTTAAACACATCGGTCATGATGTCTCTTAAAAAGATTTGTCTTAAGATACTGGCACCTTGAGAGACAGGTAAGCTATTGAAGACGTTTTGAATAACCTTAGGCATAATCCCCATAGGCATATAAGCTCCTGTCACAAAGCCTATAAAGGTCCCTACCATCGTATTGGCTACCCCATAAGTATTGGGTGAATGAATAAAAGAAGCCAACAATAAAGCCATAAGGGTAGAAGACATAATAAGCAAGATGATGATGCCTAAAGCAGCTAGAATCTGATCTAGACTAAGATAAGATCCTCCTTTAAGCTTCACGATGAAGATACTCGATACAAACATAAAAAGCGATATCACCAAAGCAATTATTATTGTGGAAAGTACATAAGATAAAATCAGTTGGGTTCTAGAGATTGGGGAAACCATAAAATCAGATAAGCTTTCATCTTTTGCGTCATCGACTAAGCGTCCCATATTACCTAAAGATAAAGTCACTGTAGATACCGCTATAACTCCAGGAAGCATCCAACCATACACTAAGGCATCTATACCCTTAATCGAATCGCCTACTTGAGCCCTAATATTGGCGATATTGATGTCTGCGAGAAATAACACATAAAGCCCTAGAATGATGATGACGGATAAGAAACTAAAGAAAACCAAGGCTTTATCTCGATAGAAGAGTTTTAGATTACGAATCGTTAAAGCTTTGATGGCTTTCATTGGATATCCTCCCTAATTACTTTTCCTGTCAAAGCTAAAAAGACAGTATCCATGGTTCCTTCTAATACTTCGAAATGATCATAGTATTTTTTTAGTTCAGTCAATAAAACCAAAGCTGATTTAGAATCAGGGATCACCAGTTCATAAGCTTCTGAGCTTTTCGTAAATGGAAAACCATAAGGTAATAAACGATCTGATAGATCAGAGTCTGCTTTTAAACGCAAAAGCGTAGGAGCGTACTTCAGTCGAAGATTGGTTGGGGTATCCAGTTCTAGGATCTTCCCATGATCGATGATACATACACGATCACAAAGCGCTGCTTCTTCCATATAATGGGTGGTTAAAAAGATTGTCATCTTATGTTTTTCTCTAAGCTCATCGATATAGGCCCAAATATTATGACGAGTTTGAGGATCTAAACCTGTAGTAGGTTCATCTAGAAACAAGATCCTAGGATGATTCACCAAAGCCCGTGCGATCTCTGCTCTACGGCGTTGACCTCCCGAAAGTTTACCATAAGGTCTATGTATGAACTCACTTAAAGATAATTGCTTAGTAAGGTCTTCTAATCGCTTCTTGGTTGTCTCATTGCTTAGTCCATAAAAACAAGCTCTTGTCTTTAAGTTCTCATGAACCGTTAATAGATTATCTAAAAAAGACTTTTGAAAAACAACACCGATATCTTTCCTTATCTTTTCATCTTCTTTTCCTAAACGAGAATCATTGATGATGATTTCTCCTTTATCGGCACTTAATAAGGTACATAAAACATTGATCGTGGTCGACTTCCCTGCCCCATTAGGACCTAGAAACGCAAAAAGCTCTCCTTCATTGACATGTAGAGAAATATCATCTACGGCTTTAAGCGATCCATAGGATTTAGATAAATGATTGATTTCTAGAATAGGCTTCATAGGTTTATTCTATGATTAAATCAAGGGTCTTGTCAATCGAACATTTTTTTAAAATCTAATGAAATCTAAGTTATATTTCAATGTGTACGTTCATAAAAAAGACCACCTTGAAGGTGGTCTTTAAGATTAATTTTTGATTCTACGAGAAGTCATCGACGCTAAGATCATCCCCGCGAGTATAACGAGAGCTCCAAAGTCTCCAGATCTACCAGTATCAGGAAGTTTATCCGGATTGGTATATTGGATCCCATAAGTCGAGAACTTATCTGTGGTGAAAGTCAAGGTGAAGTTGGTAGCATTATAGGTACCCTCTAATACCTCAACGACTCCATTATGGACTCGGATCATTTTGAAATTCGTCATGGATCTTAATTCTTCAGGAATGGTCAAGGTAATGGTGATTGGTTTGAGTAACTCTGTCAATTCAGAATCAACGCTTCCATCCAGTAACTTGTAAGCTGATAAATCAAGATAGAACATTCCAATATTGTCACTATTCGTTAAACCTGAAACATAGGCCTCAACTAAGTCGTTATCAAGCTCAGGAACATTTTCCAAAGTAACAACATTAATATCAATCTGCAAAGTGACATCCAATCCAGCAACCAATTCATCAAAGGCATCGATTACTCCGCCTGGGATTACAACGATTGGTTTATCAGGAAGTGTACTTAATATTTCTTTATCCAATACTGCGTTTTCAATATTCTCAATCGTCTTAGGTTCTAATAAAGGATAGAGGTAATCTGCGATCGCTGATGCTAAAGCATCGATATCCTCATCAGCACGTACCCCAAAATATTTACCTAAACCATTACCATCGACGATAGCATCATGCATCACTTTAGAGCTGCTTAAACCAATTCCAACGTAATTAACACCATCTTCTTTTAATGCAGCGGTGAAATCATCTACAACCAAGCTTGTATCATTGCTGTCGTGAATATTGATATATACAGGATAAGATCCTTCTGTCCAATTAATGGTCCCTACATTATCTTGAGCATTGGAAACTACTTTAATAGAAGTTCCCATCTTTAGATTGTCATAGATGAAATAGGATAATTCAGAACAACCATGAGAAGCATAGGTAACGATAGGACCAAACTGATTTCCTACTGGTGTAATTTCAAAGTTTTCAATAGATAAGACATCGTTATCTTTGATGGTTACCAAATTATTAACAACATCGATTTGAATGTAGTGTTGTGTATTTTCGGTATCTTTTTCACCACTAGCAATCTCAACGATTCCAGACATCTCATCCATATTGTCATTATATTCATTATGGAAGGCATCAATATTGATATCGACCAGAGAGTAAAGTACAGCACCACTTTCTCCAAATATGACAGAATATCCATTCATGGTATCATCACTTGTATCAACAGTATCTTGATCATTCACTTCAATACCAAACAAGAATCCTCCGCCTTCCATACTGTGATAGCTAACATTTGATTCATCCAAATCAAATTTGAAATGTTTATCAGATGCAGTATCATCTACTGATAGCATGAAATCTTTAAAGGCTGGTTCTCCATAACCATAGAAGGCTACGGATCCATCATCATGAATAATGATGTGTGGGTCATTGGTGAAATTAACTGGACTATCTCCATCTGGGTTTGAATCAGGTGCAGGATAATGACCAGGTGCTTTTCCACCATAATAAGTAGGTGAGAAATTAAATTCAAAATAGTTTGAATCAACATCATAGAATTCAATATAACCATACTCATCATAGAATCCATAATTATCAGTATCATAGGTCAATGTACTAAAGAATCCAGCGACTTTGATGTAATCTTCATAAGCTTGAAACGCTGTTTCATAGTAGTTTTCATCATAGTCATACCACACTACATAAGCAGTTTGAGTTGCAGAGTTGAAATACATATCATCGATGGAATCGAAGTTTTCAGCATCATAATTCAAATCAGCTTCAATAAGATCATAGGCTTCATCTTCTAAACTATCAACCCAACCATAAATATCAAAATAACCGATGTGAGATTGTAAGTCGGTTTTAAGTGTGGTTAAGGTCTTAAAAGGTATGAATTGATATTCCGTTCCATCATAATATTCAATAGACAACACCATTGTCGCATAATCGAAACTGTCATCCTCCACATACATATTCTCAGGATCATAACCAGTTACATGGCTCGCTAAGAATTGTTCAAATACATCGTCATAAAGATCTGAGATCATCCCTAATTCATCCCACCAACCAAAATGATCATATACGGTCCAGTTAGATGGATCTGTTACACTAAAGTTGGTATCGATTGATCCGGCATAGCCGACATCAATCTTTGAAGCACCAATACCCTTAGCTTTCAACGCTTCTACTAATTTAGCCATAAAATCAGTATCATTGATTTCCGTGCTTCCAACATTGATCTTAATTTCCGCCAATGGAAGATATTTTGCAGGATAATCTTCTGTCACTGCTGCTACATGAACTGGTGTAGCAAACAAAAACAGAGTCAATAAAGCTAAAATACTTGTAAAAATTTTCTTCATTATAATTCTCCTTAAATATATTATAGCATCTATAATT
>CAIXIN010000211.1 GCA_903919545.1 uncultured bacterium
TCCATCTCATAACGATCTTAATCGCGACTCTATTTATTGGTCTCTCTTTGATCAGTAAGTTTCAAATTCAGATTGGAAGTATCTTGTTTATGGTCTTTACCTTAAGTCTAGGACTTCAAGGTCTTAAGCTCTCTCACAAAAAATAAGAACTTCGTAAGAAGTTCTTTTTATGATTTGGATAGAATAGCCTTAACGACTTTGAATAGATTCATTTTATTCCCATAAGATAAGTATCCAAATCGATAGATTCGTATCGAGAAGATCGCCAAGGACCAGGTCGTAATCGCCATGATCGCAAGTGAAATCAGTAATTCGATGATAGAACCTTGAGTCAAGAAACAGCGTATAAGCATACTTAGAATGGCCGAAAATAAAAAAGAACTAACTTTGAGAAAAATCAAAGTTAGTTCATAAGTGAGTCAATGATTAAACTTTTGCGACTTCTTTCTTCTCAGGTTTCTTATCTTCACTTAGTATGGCTTGGGCAGCTCCTATGACGGAGGCTAAGTTTTGTAGTTCAGAAGGAATGATGATCTTGGTGGCTTGACCATTGGCGACCTTCTCTAAAGCTTCAAAACCTTTTAGAGTTAGATAGGCTTGGCCAGGGTTGGCTTTCTTGATCATTTCGATCCCACGTGATTGAGCGAGATAAACTCTTTCCATCGCTTGGGCTTGACCTTCAGCTTCTGCGATTAAGGATTGTTTCTTAGCTTCAGATCTTAAGACTACAGATTCCTTTTCGCCTTCTGCGGTCAAAATAACAGCGCGTTTTTCCCCTTCAGCGGTCAAGATAACAGCACGTCTTTCACGTTCAGCACGCATCTGTTTTTCCATGGCTTCTTGGATGTCTTTAGGAGGCAAGATGTTTTTAACTTCTACACGGCCTACTTTGATACCCCAAGGATCAGTTGCTTCATCTAAGATGACTCTCATCTTCGTATTGATGACTTCTCTAGAAGTCAAAGTATCATCGAGTTCAAGATCACCTATAATGTTTCTTAAAGTAGTTGCGGATAAAGCTTCGATCGCTTTGATTGGATTTTGGACCCCATAGGCGAATAGCTTAGGATCTAAGATCTGGAAGAATACGATCGTATCGATCATCATCGTAACGTTATCTTTCGTGATGACAGGTTGAGGCGGGAAATCATAAACTTGTTCCTTCAAAGGAACATTTAGAGCTACTCTATCGATAAAAGGCAGAATAATATGAAGCCCTTTTTGTAGAGTATGAGAATAAGCTCCTAATCTTTCTATGACATAGGCATGAGATTGAGGAATGATCTTTACGGTCAAACTTAGTAATACGATAATCAATAGAATAAAAAATACTGTTAAAATTGTACCAATGATATCCATAGGTTCCTTTCTTTATTGGACTTTCTTGACCAATAGTTTTGCGCCTTCTAAGGCAATGATTTTTACGACTTCGCCAACCATTACAGTTTGATGATTCACTTCACGAGCACTCCATCGAACACCTTGGATGTTGACAGCGCCCCAATGTTCTTGGGTGATCTCTTCTGTCACGGTCATCGTTTGTCCGATATAACGGTCTGCGTTTGTGGGCACTTGTTTAGAAGATAAGAATTTCTTAGCCAATGGACGTATGGTTAAAAAAGCTAAGATGCTTACAGTAATGAAGACCAATAATTGGACCTCGAAATTAAAATTTAGTAAGCTTGCCCCATAAGCCACAACTGCCCCAATCGAAAACCAGATCGATACTAAAGTACCGACAGTGGCGATCTCTAACCCTAAAGTAACTAAGGCTACGATGATCCAAAACCAATTTTGCATAGTTTTACCTCTACGTTTATTTTAACACAAAGTAAATCTCTGTGTTTATTCGCTAGGAAGGATGACTTTGGCTTCTTTCTTATTCGCATAGCGAATAAAAGGATAATAAACCAAAGTACTTAGAATAAATAGACCGATCCATAAAACGATGGCTCTCCAATCGACAGTACTCAAGAAAGCACCCAATAGAGAAGGTAATGTTTCTGAGAAGACAAACAAAGGTTTATTGACCCAATAGTTTATCATCGCGAAATAAGCTCCACCTAAAGAGATCACACTGCTTAATATAAACGGAACCAAGAAGAGCCCATTAAAGGTCAAAGGTAATCCCGCAACCAAGGTCTCTTGGAAATTAAAGATGGCAGGTAATAGACCCAGTTTAGCACTACTCTTGTGGGCTGTGTTTTTCGAGAATAATAAGATGGCCGTTACACAAGGCAAGACCCCAAACTCAAAGAAAATAAATCCACTCGCAAAGATATAAGGCAAGGCTTGATCGTTTTGATAGGCGAAGAGATTTTTCGCACTAAACATAACCATCATCGGAGTCAAACTCAATATGATCAAACTGTTTCCGTTGATCCCAATAAACCAAAGTAGTTTACTCAATAAGATCACCGTTAAGACAAACAATAAAGTATTTGAACTTCTTAGGAAAGGTGTTAATGCGTTGAAGATGAGATCAGGCAATAAGACATTGTTTTGTTGAAGAAAGAAACGAATGATCAAGGCTACTACGATGATCACCAATGAACTTAAGGTCGATTCTATAGGTAAGCTCAATCTTTGAGGTGATTTTGATCTCGACTTGATTTTTTCTAAGACCTTGATGCTTAATCGATTGAACTCTACTACGAAGATCCCAAGGATAAAGGCCACAAAGACCCCTGAATAACCAAGGTAAGTCAAGTCTAAACGAAGTCCTGTCATGGTTGGGATAAACCCTACTGATAAAAACAAATATGCGATCAAACCTGATACGATGGGATGAAAAGGATTGAGTTGATAATGATGGCTTAAGGTGATGATGAAGGCGACTAAGGTATAGACACCGATCAAGCCTAAGGTCAATTGAATGGCTAAGTTTAAGAGGTCTGCATTTTCTATGGCGAAGTTGACCCAATGGACAGATATAAAATCAAAATTCGTTAATGAACTGACTGGAGGATTTTGTAGGATCATTAAAATCCCTGCGACAAAACTGATCCCAATGACAGAAACCATCGATTTCTGTAGGGCTTTAACGTAATGATGGGTTGAGATGAACCTTAGGGTTCTCATGGTAAAGGCTTTCATAGGTCTTATTATATCAAAGGACTCCTCTTTTATCTTCAAATATTTTTAATCTTACTCGTTTTCATCGAGTGTTGGCCTTGGTTTAGCCTTGTTTGCTTGTGTTATAATATTGAAAGGATAGACGGGAGTATAAATAATGATAAAAAGCAAAAGAATCATCATTATACTACTGATCATCGTCCTTCTCTTAGGCGTTGGTTCTTTTGTGGTTCTTCGCTTTTATAATCCCTTTAGAACCTATCCTAGTAGCTCATTAGAGAGTAAA
>CAIXIN010000212.1 GCA_903919545.1 uncultured bacterium
CCATTCTTTGGATTCATCCTATACTTTGGCCCAAAACTGCTCTATAGAATAACCAAAAGACATAATCTATATGATGTAACTAATGTAAAGCTTAAGATCAATGATCAGTCTTTTTCTCAAAAACCAAACATACCAGAAGAAATGAATATTGTATCCTTTAATGAAATCATGCAAGTGGGTCTAAAAGAAGAGAAAAGAGCTTTGCTTTTGAATGTGCTCAAAGATGATCTTGTAGACAATGCTTCTTTCATCAAATCTGCGATGGGAGATACAGATTCAGAGACGACCCATTATGCAGCTTCTGCTACAATGCAAATCTATACCAAACTAAGAGCGGCTATTCAAGCACTTGAGACCAAATTTCAGCTTAACCCAAACGATGCTTCGGTTATGTTGGAACTACTTTCTGCGATCAGTGATTATATCTTAAGTGGTGTACTGACCAAACGAGACAATGACTTCTATTGCAACAAGTATATTCGTACCTTTAATTTGTTGAAACAATATGCACCAGATCTATTGACCTGCGATGCTTATCTTAAACAAGCAGATTTTCAGTTCAGCAGTTTTGATGTCCATAAAAGCATACTTACGGCCATTGAAGCCAGAGATCATTTTGATATAGAAGATGCTCATCTTAAACTCTTAGAGTTGTATTATAAGACGGGCAATCAAAGTAAATACAATGAAGCTTTTGATGCTTTTAAGAAATCTAAACTTACTGTATCTAATAAAGGACTAGAACTTATTCGCTTTTGGAGTAAGAGGACCGCTTAATGTTTTCTCGTAAGCGCCTAGCCTACATCATCATCATCACTATGATTTTTAGTGCTCTATTTTTCCTATTCAATTTGGATCATGATTTTCTAAGATCTCAAGCAATCAATGATGGTGATGAGATTCTTCCTTTAGAAAGATACAGTGCCATCCTTGAAGGAAAAGCAGATGATGGGTTCATTGTGGTAGGCAATCCGCAAAACGAATCAGAAGAGCTAATTAAAACCAATACGATAAAGGCCTTATCTCAAATAAAAGCAACACATCGAGAAGTTGATTATCTAAATGAAGCTGATCTTAGTAAAGATGCCTTATTGGTATTTGTGGTTACAGACATCACTAAAGTCGGTGAGTTGGAAGATATCGCAGAATATATCAGAAAGGGAGGTCATGCGGTATTCGCCGCAGGGATTCCTTCTGAAAGTGACATCAGTTATTTGAATCCAATTTGGGGTATCTTAGAAAGAGGAAGTTTTAGGACGGTAACCGATCTTACCTTTCATGAAGGTTACTTCCCTTATGATGAGATCGAAGTCATTTCAGCCTATGCCTCTTATTCAAGCTCACTTAGACTTGAGAAAGCGTGTGAGATCTTGATTTCTGGGGAGAATGAACTTCCCTTAGTATGGAGCCATGACTATGATTTAGGTCGTATATCGATGATCAATGGGACCTTTATGGAGAGTAAATTATCTTCTGGAATATTGATCGCATCGATCAATGCCTCGCTTGAACAATCGATCTATCCCATCTTTGCCACAAAGACAGTATTTCTAGATGCGATACCTCCTTTGTTTGATGGGAATGATGATAACTCATTTGAGTATTATGGAAGAAGTGCTGAATCGTTTGTTAGAGATAAACTATGGGCAGTCTTACTTCAAAAAGCAACTGTATTGGATCTGAAACTTACTTCAAGTTTTATGGCCATCGATAAACAATCTTTCGTAAGTCAAAACGCCAATCAACAGACCTTCTCTTACATCAGTCGAGAGATCATTCAAACAGGTGGAGAAATAACCCTATCGGGAAATCATGTCGAATTGGATAATCTTACTGAAGCACGCATTCAACAAACCAAAGACTTTTTCGAGAATTTCTTCCCTAACTATAAACTGAATGCCTATTATCCTTTATATGGAAAGATGAACCAAGCTCAAAAAGAGATGATCCTCTCTGTTTATCCTTCCATCGATATCATACGTATCTTATATGATGGGGATGGGATTACTCAATCCAGTGGAGATTTCGAAGTCATCGATGATCAAGTCTATTATCCAACGACGACCTATGGGTTTAAAGCCGAGGGTCTACAAATGTATACTTTCTTATCTGTCTTGACTTCACATGGGGCGATCTCTCATAGCTTTGACATCAACTCCTTGTTTACAGTACCTTCCAGTGAAAGCAATTGGA
>CAIXIN010000213.1 GCA_903919545.1 uncultured bacterium
ATCAATATAAATGTTGACTATATTAATAATTGAATGTATTATTTAACTATATTTAGAGATATTCACAGAGGAACATATGGAAAATACAAACAAGGTGAAGAAATTATGGAATAAAGACTTCGTTTTACTATGGCAAGGCACAGCGGTAAGTGTATTCGGAGATGTTCTATATAGTATCGCCATAGGATTTTGGGTATATCAAAAGACCGGTTCTACAGGTCTGATGGGTGCCATGTCTTCCATCAGTATGTTTGTGGCGATGTTTTTAAATCCTTTTACAGGGGCATTGGTGGATCGTATCAATCGAAAGAATGTATTGATCGGTGCAGATACCATTAGAGGATTATTGATGTTGGGAGTAGGTATTCTAGCACTTCAAAACAATCTGAGTGTAGAACTGGTTCTATTTACAGCCTTTGTGGCTGCACTTTGTGGAACGATGTTTGGACCAGCATCCATGACAGTCTTTGTGGATTTAGTGCCTCATTCTGATTTGGTTCGTGCCCAATC
Organism: uncultured bacterium; assembly: GCA_903919545.1. Classification (GTDB taxonomy): domain Bacteria; phylum Bacillota_I; class Bacilli_A; order Erysipelotrichales; family Erysipelotrichaceae; genus UBA2212. Next base: position 511 of record CAIXIN010000213.1, read on the forward strand.
ATTAAGCTCAGGAACAAACAATCTCATCAATTTCTTTGGGAAAGGTGTATCAGGAGCTCTGTTAACTTTCTTTGGGGTAGGTCCTATGATCATATTAAATGGGTTTTCCTTTCTATTTTCAGCTGGATCCATTCTATTCATCAATGTACCTAGAACTGTCAAACAAGACCTCAATCAAACCATCACATTGAAGCGAATTTTAAATGATGTTGGACAAGGCGCTAAAGATGCGATCGCTACTCCAGGTTTAAATGTTTTATTGATCTCGGCCTTGGCTGCGAATTTCTTAGGTTCAGGTTATTCTGCTTTACTGTTGCCTTTGGCGACGATGAAAGGATTGAGTTTAACTGAATATGGCTTATTTATTGGTTTCAGTTCGATGGCAGCTGTGATTGCGATGTCGATTCTTGGGATCTTTAAAATCAAGCCAAAATATAAAATGCCTTTGTTTATTATTTCGTTTATCTTAAATACGGTCTTCATCGTAATTGGCTTGATGGGACAAGGTTTCTTATGGTTGACCATATTCTTCTTCCTGGGAGACTTTACGATGGTCATTGGGAATGCGCTTCTCAACGCAACCATGATCTTGGCTATACCTAGAGATAAAAGAGCGACTGTATTTGGATTTGTATCTTCCTTTTCAATCGCGGGGGTTGCCTTATCGATGATATCTTATGGTGTATTGGCAGAAGTCTATGATTTAAGCTTATTGGCCATCATAGGAACTTTGGCTGGGTTTATCGCGATCATTCCTATATTTCTAAGTAAGGGAATATGGAAGATCATGACTCAAGAAGATGTTTCTTTACCTCAAGCAGATAAAACAGAAAGCGTATAATATAGGATAGTGATTAATCTAAAGGGGCCATTATGGGGAAAGAACTTCGTAAAGGAATAATTAAAGGATTGAAGTGGTTTATGGTACTAGGAGTTCTGGGCATGATCGGAATAGGGTTTATAAATCTCTATGTGATCAATGAGACAAAAGACAAGATACTTGAACTTGATTCGATTTCGAATTTCGATGCGGATTGCGTATTGGTCTTAGGAGCAGGTGTAACAAGCAATCAAGTGCCTAGTCTTATGCTTAGGGATCGTCTTGATAAAGGTATAGAAATCTCTATGATAGGGGTAGAGAAAACCTTATTGATGAGTGGGGATCATGGTACCTTAGATTATGATGAGGTCAATGTCATGAAATCTTATGCGATCTCAGCGGGTTTAGAATCCTCTTCTATCTTTATGGATCATGCTGGGTTTTCAACCTATGAAAGCTTGATTCGAGCCAGAGATGTTTTTGGGGTTAAGAAACTCATCATCGTATCTCAGAAAGAACATCTCTATCGTGCTTTATATATCGCAAAAGGCTTAGGACTAGAGGCAATAGGCATAGCGGCAGAACCTCATCAATACACTGGGCAATTCCTAAGAGATGTTCGTGAAAGTCTCGCTAGAGTAAAAGACATATTCACTGTATTAATCAAACCTTCACCTACTTTCTTAGGAGATCCAATTCCGATTACAGGCAATGGAGATGTCACCAACGATAAATAAGTGGTCATTGCGAATGCAATTAGTAGTAATAAACTCTACAATGGGTATACATTAGTTAAGCAACTAAACTTGTTTAAAGGAGAAGCTATGTTAAAAAGTTTGATGCAGTATGGAATTGTATTGGTTGTATTCTTCGCCATCGATATGGTGTGGTTAGGTGTTGTCGCGAAAGATTTTTACGCTAAATACCTAGGTTATTTGATGGCCCCTAAAGTCAATTGGATTGCAGCTATGGCTTTCTATATGCTCTTTATCTTAGGATTGTTGGTGTTTGTCATTCAGCCTGCTTTGATTGATTTTTCTTGGATGAAGTTGATCATGAGTGCCGCTTTATTTGGCTTAGTGACCTATGCGACCTATGATTTAACGAATCTCGCAACTTTAAAGGATTGGCCTCTTCTAATTACTATAGTCGATCTTACTTGGGGAATGAGCTTATCGGTGATCGTATCTTCAATAAGTGCATTGATTTTACTTCAATTAAGTTAAATAAGGATAGACAGAAATGTCTGTCTTTTTTTATTAAAACTTCACAAGCAAGTCGTGATACAATAGCGGTGAGGTAACCCATGAGAATCATCACTGATAGTGGCTCTATGATGAGCCAAGAAGAAGCCAAATCTTTGAATATTACCGTCTTGCCTCTTCAAGTAGAAGTCAACGGTAAGAATTATCGCGATTATTTTGAGCTTAAGACAGAGGATTTCGTACAGATGATTAAAACCGCTATACCAAACTCTTCCCAACCTGCCATAGGAGAAGTTATGGCTGAATACGAGAAACCAGAACCAGCATTACACATCGCTATGACCAAAGGTCTAAGTTCAACCTATGATTCTGCTTTAGGCATCTGGAATCAGATGAACGTAAAACATATTACATTATTCAATTCGAAGACATTGGCTGGGACTCAAAAGTACCTGGTAGAATTGGCTACTAGATTATCTAATTCTCATCCTGTACAAGAAATCGTAGATCGTATGGAAGTTTGTTTAGGTTCATGCCAATCTTTCTTGGTTCCAGTCGATTTTGATTTCTTGAAACGTGGTGGAAGATTAACATCGACCGCAGCCATGTTGAGTGGATTCTTGCATCTCAAACCAATCGTTACGCAAGTCGAAGGATCGCAAAAACTAGAAAAATTTGGAGTTGCTCGTACTTGGAGAAATGCAGCCGATGACATTATCGATCATATGGTCAAACAAGGCGTGGGATTAACCCATAAGATCTATGTATCACACGCATTGAATTTAGAAGTCGCTCAATTGATGGTCAATAGAATCAAAGCTCGCTTTGAATCGATGGAAATTGAGATCTTACCTTTATCACCAGTTATGGTGACCCAAGGTG
>CAIXIN010000214.1 GCA_903919545.1 uncultured bacterium
AGGATCGCAAAACTGGACTATGTAGAGATCCCTGTTTGGTTAGATCATAATCTACCAGAATCTCTTAAAAAGATCGTCACTGAAACTTTATTATTGTCTCGTCCTGATCAAGCTGAGTTTGTCTTAAGAGCGACCCAGACTCGTCATCAAGGCAATATCCAAGTCCATCATGCGATACATAGATGTGCCTACAGTATCACGATCGATAATATCAAATCTAATCGATATGAAGGTGAGATCCAGATCGCATTAAGAGATCTACCTCCTACACCAGTCGCCAACGTCATAGGACAAGTTAAACCTTATGGGTATAGACTTATCCAACAAATCAAATACAAGGCCTTGCCTTTCAAACTAACCCAGGAGTAAAAATGAGTGATAAGAAAAAAGTAGTGATCCTTTCTAGATCATCAATGCAGACAGAACGCTTTATGAAACATGTCAGAGATCATCAAGCGAAAGAAGAATTGAATTATGAGGTTGAATTGGCTTTGTATCCTAAACATATGGAATTGATCTTAGCTTATAAACCTGACTTCGTCTTACTCTCAACGGAAGTCATTGCGTGGAAACCAGAGATCGAAAAAGAACTCGCTGTCTTAGGCATTCCTAATGCCTTGGTTAAGGGTTCTCATTATGGGACCGCTCAAGTATTACGTATCTTCAATGACAGTGTAAAACTATAAAGGAGCCTTATGACAAGAAAACTAAAAGTCGTTACGATAGGAGGAGGATCCTCCTACACCCCAGAACTCATCGAAGGATTCATCAAGCGTTATGATGAGTTTCCTTTAACGGAAATCTGGTTGGTAGACATTGAAAAAGGCGCAGAAAAACTACGCATCTGTACAGATCTTGCCCGTCGTATGATCGCAAAAGCAGGACTTCCTATAGAAGTCCATTCGACCCTAGATCGTAGATCAGCCTTAAAAGATGCAGACTTTGTGACCACACAATTTAGAGTAGGTCTACTAGACGCTCGTGAAAAAGATGAAATGATCCCAGGCAAATACAACATCATCGGTCAAGAAACCAATGGGCCAGGTGGTCTATTCAAAGCTTTAAGGACCATCCCTGTCATATTTGGGATCATTGAGGATTGTAAAGAACTGTGTCCAAATGCTTGGATCGTTAACTTCACCAATCCAGCAGGTCTAAATACAGAAGCTGTCTTTAGACATACCAATTGGAAACGTTTCGTAGGTCTATGTAATGTACCTATTGGTATGAAGATGGGCATCGCTAAACAACTCGAAGTCGATCCATCACGAGTAGAAGTTACCTTTGGTGGTCTTAATCATTTAGTTTATGCCTTAGATGTCAAGCTGGATGGGAAACCTATCCTACAAGATCTTATCGATAACATAGACAAGATGAAACTTACGATGAAAAATATTGAGGATGTTCCTTGGTCAAGTGATTTCGTAAAAGCATTAGGTGTCATGCCTTGTTCCTATCATCGTTATTATTTCCAACATCAAGCCATGCAAGATCATTATATGGAAGAATTCAAGACAGGTGTTAGTCGTGCTTCTAAAGTCAAGAAAATCGAAGCTGAACTTTTTGAACTCTATAAGGATCCTAATCTAGCAGTTAAACCTAAGCAGTTGGAACAACGTGGGGGTGCTTATTACAGCGATGCTGCATGTAACCTTATCACCTCGATCTATAACGATAAACACGATATCCAACCAGTAAACACCTTAAACAAAGGTGCCATCTCTAACTTACCTGATGATGTGGTCGTCGAAGTCAGTTCTGTCATCACCAAAGATGGACCGATCCCATGTAAAGTAGGGGCCTTACCGATCGGTGCTTTAGGTATCGTTCAAAACATAAAAGCCTATGAGATCGTCGCTTCTCAAGCCGCCATCAGTGGAGATTATAAACTAGCCCTCTTAGCGATGAGCATGCATCCTTTCGTTCAAAGCGAAGCCGTTGCGAAACCATTACTCGATGAAATGCTAGA
>CAIXIN010000215.1 GCA_903919545.1 uncultured bacterium
ATCCATTTCGCCATCTTGGCTTATCTCCATTTCCATTCATGATCCACATCATTCTATTTGAACCTGAGATCCCTCAAAACACAGGCAATATTATGAGGACCTGTGCTGCAACCAACACACAGCTCCATCTGATCAAGCCTTTAGGATTTCAACTTGATGAACAACGTTTAAGAAGATCAGCGATGGACTACATCGATGATTTACACTATGACGTCTATGAGAATCTGGAAGAATTCACTTTAAAATATCCTGATGCGTGTTTTTATATTACCCGTTATGGGAAGAAATCTCCTTATGAGGTAAACTTCACTGAAGTCAAAGGAGACATCTTCTTGATGTTTGGGAAAGAAAGCACTGGTATCCCTAAAGATCTTCTCAAGAACCATTTAGAGCGTTGTCTAAGGCTCCCTATGGTTAAGACAGCTAGAAGTCTTAATCTATCCAATAGTGTCGCTATCGTGCTTTATGAGGTCCTAAGACAGCTTCATTTTCCTGATCTATCCTTAGTAGAGACACAGAAAGGCGAAGACTGGTTGACTCAATGAATATCCTTTTAAATTGGTTAGATAAGAAACATCATCGAATCATCCTCTTCTATGCGATCTTTACGATAAGTGCTTGGTGGATCCTAAAAAATCAGATCGCTTTTTCCTATCCTTTAACCAAGATCACCACTGTCACTGAGTTGACCATTATGACCACCCTCAAAGACGCAACGGTCATTACACGATGGTCTGCCATCTATCTCGATTATGGGCTAAATGTAAGTCGTTTCTTAAGTGCCATTCATTTAGAAGATTGGATCTTTCTTATTTTAGGAGGATTATTCTGTTTAAAGATTCCTAATTATAAAATTTCCACTTTAATAAGAAGCCTCATGATCTCTGAACTTGGGCTAAATCTACTACTTGGATATACCGTACTTAGCGCAACCAACAGTTACGATACCCTAGAAATCATGAACAGCGTTAAACGGTTCGCGTTTATAGAATTAGGCGTTTCATTGATTTTTATGGGACTACTCTTTGTCTATTTTCTTAGATTGTGTTTTCATGAGTATTCAGATTGAAAGCACAGAGACTTATGCGTATAATGATAAACGAGGTAAATCCATGATTGAAAATCTGAACGATGTTTTATCAGCATTCTTGATTATCGTTTCTGTGGCATTTGCGCTCGTCCTAAATTTAGGTCTTATCTTACGTCATCGACGTAAGAAGATCATTCAGGAAGAAATCGAATACTACAAAGAGTGGTAAAAGGAGCAACCATGTTTACAAAATCTTTCTCATCCCCCAATGTCTATAAGGCCATTGGACCTTATTCACCAGCTGTAAAGTTAGGTGACTTCGTTTACGTCAGCGGTCAATTACCTTTAGATGTTGAAGGCAAATTGGTCGAAGGCGATATCCAGGAACAAGCTTATCAAGTTCTAAAAAACATGGAAGCTGTCTTAGCTGAAATGAATCTTGAAATGCGTCATATCGTAAAGACCACCGTATTTTTAACTGATCTTAACGATTTCAATGCGTTGAATGAAATCTATGCGACTTACTTCTCAGATCCTTATCCAGCTCGTTCTACGATCCAAGTAGCTGCTTTACCAAAAGGCGCTAAGATCGAAATCGAAGCCATCGTCATCGATACTTTGGTTTATGAACAACAAATGGCTCATCAACACGGAGAATCCTGTGGATGTGGCGATGAATGTGGTTGTGATGGTGAAGAAGGCTGTTCTTGCGGAGATGGCAAGGAAGGCTGTGATTGTAAAGAAGGCGAAGAATGCAAATGTAAAGAAGGGGAAGCCTGCGATTGTAATGAAGGCGACACCTGTACTGATGGGACATGCTGCGGTTAGAGAAATCTAACCGCTTTTTTATAGGAATTTTTGATTAGACA
>CAIXIN010000216.1 GCA_903919545.1 uncultured bacterium
CCATCCTGACAGTTGACTGAGATCCCCGTTGGGACATGGGTGATTCTTACTGCGGAATCGGTCTTATTGACGTGCTGACCTCCAGCCCCACTTGAACGATGGGTCTCGATCGTAAGATCAGCTGGATTGATGTCTGATTCTGCTTCTTCGATGTCTGGCATACACAAGACCGTTGCGGTAGAGGTATGGATACGACCCTGTGTTTCTGTCTTAGGGACACGTTGAACACGATGGGCTCCTGATTCAAATTTAAAGTGCTTATAGGCTTCATTGCCTTTGACTAAAAACGAGATCAAGGTATAGCCTCCCATTTCAGCTTCACTGGCTTCTAGGATCTCCGTTTTAAATCCACTGAGTTCGCAATATCTCACATACATACGATATAGATCCCCTGCGAAGATATTGCCTTCATCGCCTCCGGCAGCCCCTCTGATTTCAACGATCGCATTATGATCATCGTTAGGATCCTTAGGGATAAGTAAAAGATGAAGATGCTCGATCAAAGTGTCGCGTTTAACGATGAGTTCTTCGAGTTCAGCTTCAGCCATCATCTTGATTTCTATATCGTCTTCCTTAGCCATTTCTTTGGTTTCTTCGATGTGGTCTAAGATCTTATCGAGATCTTCATAAGCTTCAACGATCTGTCTTAAGGCAGCTTGTTCTTTAGCGACCTTAGCGTATTCTCGTTGATTAGCTAAAAGTGCTGGTTCCATGAGATCATGTTCCAGTTGGTGATACCTTTGTTTAAGTGATTTTAAGCGAGTAATCATGACTTCGAATGCTTCCATGTTTTTTTCCTCCTTCAAAAAGAAAGCAACCTAAAATAGGTTACTTGAGTTGTGTGCTGTAAAAGAATCTAGCTATCGTTTGATTTCGGGTTTATCGATGACTTCGTGACAATGACGGCAACGAGCTTCATAAGCTTCGGAGGCTCCTACTAAAATAATAGGATCATGATAAGAAGCTGGTTTTCCATTGACTAAGCGTTGTGTACGTGTCGCAGGAGCTCCACATTTCATACAAACGGCAGTCAATTTCGTAACGAATTCTGCATCGGTGATCAACTGAGGCATGACCCCAAAAGGTTCAGCTCTAAAATCAGTATCTAATCCAGCTGCCATAACACGAACACCCTTCTTCGCTAAGTAATCACATACCAACATGATTTCTTTATCGAAGAATTGGACTTCATCGATCGCAACGACATCTGTATCATCATTCACATAGTCTAAAATCGCTCTAGAGTTCTCAACGACGATACTATCGACCGAAGAGCCTCCATGAGAAACTACTTTCGTATCGCTATAACGATTGTCTAATGCAGGTTTAAATACAAGCACATTCTTTTTAGCGAATTCTAAAACCTTGATTCGACGAATCAATTCTTCCGTTTTACCGGCAAACATACAGCCTGAAATGACCTCGATATAGCCGGGTCGATACATTTGATACATCATGGGTTGGCCCTCTTTTAACGACTCTATTGTATCATAAACCCTTGTGAGATTTTAAGGCCTAATGACACATAATACGAGAATAAAAAAGCACTTCGATTGAAGTGCTTAGTTTTGTTCTTCTGATTTGATGTTGTATTTGCGGTTGAATTTTTCAACACGGCCTTGTGCAGCAGCAAAGCGTTGACGTCCAGTATAGAACGGGTGGCAATTTGAACAGGTATCGACTCTGATATCTTTTAGAGTTGAACCGGATTCGAATTCGTTACCACAAGCTGTGCAATGAACTTTAACCGTGAAAAACTTCGGGTGAATTCCTTGTTTCATACAATCTCCTTCCGCCTTGAATCGGTGTGATTCAAAGTAAGTGCGTGTTTATAATACCACAGGCTTTTTAATTATTCAATGGTTTCACGCCAAATGTTTGCGCCTAGATTTTTTAGCTTTTGATCGATGTTATCGTATCCTCGATCGATATGATAGACATCATGTATTTCTGTTACCCCATCAGCGATGAGACCGGCGATGACAAGCGCAGCACCACATCTAAGATCAGTCGCGGTAACCTTATCTCCAAACAAAGCACTAGGCCCATTGATGAAGGCTGTCGCTGGGATAAGATTGATATCGGCTCCCATTCTTTGTAGTTCTTGACAATGCTTGAATCGTTCAACGTAGATGGTTTCTTTGATGATGGATTTTCCTTTAGCTTGCGTAAGTAAAGGCGTCATAGGTTGTTGAAGATCAGTCGCATAACCAGGATAACTTAAGGTTTGGATATCAACAGGTTTTAGATTTTCAGATTTACGTATAATGACATGATCTGGGCCAACTTTCATGTTGACGCCCATTTCTTGAAGTTTAGAGAGTAAGGATTCTAAATGCTGAGGAATGATGTTTTCGACGATGACTTCTTCTGCAGCTGCTGCAGCCATGATGATGAAGGTTCCTGCTTCAATACGATCAGGAATGATTTCATGGATACATCCATGAAGATTATTGACCCCATCGATCGTAATGACATTGGTTCCTGCTCCACGAACTTGAGCACCCATCTTATTCAGCATATTCGCTACGTCGATGATTTCTGGTTCTTTAGCGGCGTTTTCGATGGTGGTTCTACCCAACGCATGGATGGCAGCCATCATAATGTTGATGGTGGCTCCTACTGATGCGATGTCTAGATAGATCTTAGCTCCAATCAACTGATCGGCAGTGATATGATAAGCACCTTGTTTAAATTCGACTTTAGCACCTAAAGCTTCAAAGCCTTTTAAGTGAAGATCGATAGGACGAGGTCCTAAGTAACATCCTCCAGGCATCTTCATCGATACGCTTTTGAAGCGTCCTAATAAGGCACCCATGAAGTAATATGAGGCCCTTAGTTTAGTGACCGCAGGATGATCCAAAGCGATGTTCTTTATGTTTGTAGGATCGATGATGAGTTGATCATCTCCGACTTGAGTAAGATGGACATTCAAAGCCTCTAAGAGCTCACCTAAATAGCCTACATCGGAGATATGAGGAACTCCCCATATCGTCACAGGACCACTCGCTAAAATAGCCGCAGGAATAAGCGCTACGGTTGCGTTTTTTGAGCCACTGATCTTAACAGAGCCTTTTAAAAGATGTTTGCCTTCTATTTTTAGTACTTCTTGCATAGTTTTTCCTTCTCTATTTTAACACAGCTTGGAGATAACTGAATATCGAGACCAATAAAGGTAGAGTGATTAAAGCAGCTACTGTCGTCATAAAGACCACTCCAGCTGCATAAGTCTTATCAGAATCATAAAGCGCAGCTAAGATACTGACCAAGACCATGCCTGGTGTCCCAAACAATAAAGCCATTGTAACAGCGGATTGATCGATTAAAAAGAAAGAAGCACAGATATAGATCACAAGTGGAATCAGAAACATCTTCACTATAATCAAGACATAAATGCTTTTCTCTTTGAGTAAAGGTCTCACATTGATGGTCGCAAGAAGCATTCCCATATACACCAACGAAATGGTTTTTAAAGCCTCCGCAAGACCTTTAACGATAAGATTTGGTAAGCTAGGCATCTGTATCCCTAGACCCATGATGATCAAGCCTAGAATCAAAGCTCCCATTGTAGGATTGATCATATGTTTAACCGTTGCGGAAAAAGAACGCTTATTTAAGTGATGAGTAAGGATCATGACCCCTACGGTCCACATCACCAAGGCATCGATGATGTTGTGTTGAGTTAAATGAAGATAACTTAAGGATCCAGGAAAGAGTCCTGTGATCAAAGGTATCCCAAAGAATCCTATGTTCCCAAAGATCATAAACATCCTAAAGACATCGCTTCTTTTACCCGAGAGTTTTAACAGCTTAGAAATCCATTTCCCTAAAAGATAAAGAACGAGATAAACAAGACAAACCATCCCTAGATAAGGTAAGGCATTCATATAGTCTATCCATTGGGCTTCCCCATTGACGATCATATTAAAAATAGCCATTGGTAATAAAATAATAACGATGAATTTGGAGATTCCTAGAAGATGTTCATCTTGGATCAAATTTGATTTGACTGAGAGATACCCAATCATCATCAATAAAGCAACTAAGCTTAAGGTGTTTAATACGATTTGAACACTTGAACTCATGGGGTCTCCTTTTTAAAGTCTTATTATATCAAAGAACACAAAAAAAGAACGCTGAGATTCAGCGTTCACATTTTTTTACTTCAAATCTATGAGGTAGAGATCGTATTGTTCCTTGGTGATTTCACCTTTAGCATAGCGTTCTTTAACGATCTTTAGCGCATCCACATTGGATGAAGCTGGGAAATGTCCTTCATGAGGCACATTGCCTGCGTTGACTCGATTCGATTTCATAACGCTCTTTACGATCCAAATGATAAACAATACTACCGCAACAACCCAAACAATCTGCAATATCCACATGAACCACATGGCTCCTGAATAGGATTCAAATCTAGCGCCATCGCGCAATACATTAAACATCATGGTTAACTACTTCCTTCTGTAAGTGTTCTTACGAAACACACTATAAGACCTAATTATGACAAATCTGTGTTTTTTAACTTATTTTTGAATAATCTGGTTTTTTCTGTTTAAACTCGATCCCGCTTTTTAACGTTAATGGGGAAAGATTAAACAAAGGAAGCTGTATAGGATGTCGATTATCTAAGGTAAGGTTAAA
>CAIXIN010000217.1 GCA_903919545.1 uncultured bacterium
GGCGCTAAAGGATAATCCACAAAGGTAAATTTAGCGTGAGAAAGATCGATAAACTTTTTAATAAGACTGAAATGAAGATTGGTGGCTTCTAAAGAGTAGCCACCTCCATGAAAGTAGACCACATGTTTATGAGTTGGTTTATCTATAAGACTTAACGAGATCACATTTCTATTTTGGATAAGTGTTTTATGACTAGTATATTTTGAGGACGGGAAATGTGGTTCTAATGGTTTCCCTGATCGTTTAGGATGAGTAAAATCAACTCGATCTTTGAGTCGTATGAATTTTAAACCTGAGATTAAAATCTTAGCTGATTGACTTAACATAGTGTCTCCAGTTCTTTTTCAATTATATCATGAGCTAAGTTGAGCATAATTTTCAATCGTTACTAAAAAATTCAAAGATTTGATTTTGTTTCAATTTAGACACAAGTCCGTGACACTTTCAACACAAAGAAACACTAGAATGGGTCTCAGATAAGAAAACCTTATCAACGGAGAAACAAAATATGAAAAATAAAACTGTATGGATTGCCTTAGGTGGATTATTAGGATTGACTGCTGTCATTGCTGGAACGATCATCGTTACCAATGATTACTCAAATCAACAAGAATATGTAGGAAGAGGTCGCGATCAGTTCGCTGAACCAGTATATGTGAATAATGATCGAATTGGTAATCAGGTCAATGAAAGTACTACTTATGATACACCTGATGCAACAGTGAGCTATGATGAAACGTATACCTTAGATCAGATGATTACCATGGCCATTACTGATGAATATCTTGCGCATAAAGAATATGAGATCATCTTAGACGCTTATGGGAACATTAATCCATTCGCCAACATCATCAACGCTGAAGTATCCCACATACAAGAGTTATTGCCTTTGTTTGAAGCTTACGATGTAAGTGTACCTGTCGACAACGCAGCAAGCCTCGTTGCCTTACCAAGCACTCTACAAGAAGCCTATGAGATTGGTGTACAAGCTGAAGTCAACAACATTGGGATGTATGAAAGCTTCCTTAAACAAGATCTACCTCAAGATGTAAGAGATGTATTTGAAGCTCTTATGGCTGCTTCTGAAAATCACCTTCAAGCCTTTAGTAGAAACGCTTCCAAATATTAAATGGATCAAAGAGATGATAAGTTCATCTCTTTTTTTTGTTTTCTTGGATCAATTAGAAATTGTTACACTTTCGGCACATCCTAAACACAGATTCGTAATACAAAACTTATATTCTCTTATCAGGAGGGTTTAACCCATGTACTTCATTAAACGTGCTTTCCTTTATATCAAAAAGCAAAAAGCAAAAACGATCTTACTATTAGTCTTATTCTTCCTTATAGCAAATATTGTTTTAGCAGGACTATCCATTCAGAGTACTTCTGAAGCTGCAGTTATATTGACTCGCCAAGAATTAGGTGCAGACATACTGTATACTGCCAACTCTTCGAAGATCAACATCGATTACAAAAACAACATCATCGATGCGACCACAGACAAAACGACTCTAGAGGGTATTCCCTTGGTTAGCAATGTCCAACTCTTATTGGATTCACCTTATTTAGAAAGTTACGATATGGTTAGTACGTATGAAGTGACCAGTGAAGTTTTGGTTCCTTATGATACAAGAACCACTGAACCTACAGCTGTTACAGGTGGTAGTAAAATCATCTTGGGTACAGCCACATCTACAGGCGATCTTAGTTTTGAAACCTTTAGTCGACCAGAACCATTTGATTTCTCAAGTGAAACGGCTACCTTGATTGAAGGACGCTTCGCTACAGAAACTGAAATCAGTGATGGAGCTTATGTGGCCATCATTGAGACGAATTTAGCTCAGATTAATGGATTAAAAGTAGGGGATGTGATGAGTTTAACACCTACGATGGTAGGCTATGATCAAAATGCGCTTGAGTATACGATCATTGGGATCTATGAAAGTACTGAAATCATAGATGATAAGACCTTAAGTAGTTTAGGCACATCGCTCTTGCCTCAAAACCGTATCTATACTCCTTTTAATACACTATCTACTATGGGCTATTCTGATACAGACTTAGGTAATATCGTTTTAGATAAAGCCATCATTACCTTAGATGATCCTGTCAATATCGAACCCTATATGGCTTCGATTGAAGGTTTGATTTCTATGACCTATGGGATCATCAGTGCCAATGACACTGTGTATGAGACCTTAGCAGGACCTCTTGAAACCTTAGGAAGTCTGAGTGCTATCTTAGTTTGGATCGTTGTTATCGCAGGAGCTTCTATTCTATCCTTAATTACAGCCTTGACCATATCTCAACGCAAAAATGAGATTGGGATCTTATTGGCCATCGGTGAAAGCAAATTCAAGATCGTTGGACAATTCGTTGTAGAAACCGTTGCGATTGCTTTGTTGGCATTTACCTTATCGACCTTTACAGGAATGGAAATAGGAAAGGTCATCAGTAGTGCTACTCTAGATACTTTCTTAGCGACTGAAGAACCTACTGTTACTACCACAGGAAGTGGTAAAAACAATACTACCACCGTTGATCCATCAACACTGACACCAGTAGAACTAGAATTTAGATTTGAACCTCTGGTTATGTTTGAATTCTTCTCGGCAGGAATCTTGATATCGATCATCTCTGTATTGATTCCGGCTTTATATGTGACTCGTTTTAATCCTAAGCAGATCTTGACGAACAATGGATAGGAGAACAACCATGACCTTACTTCAACTAGAAAACATCAGTTACGGCTATATCGACGGAACTAAAAAACGCATTATCTTAAATGAACTCAGTTATAACTTCGAGAAGGGCAAGTTCTATACCATACTTGGACCTTCTGGATCAGGCAAGACTACCTTATTGTCTTTAATAGGAGCCCTTGAGAAAACTCAAGGCGGAGTCATCCGCTTTGATGGGAAGAAACTTGAAGATATCGGATATACCAATTATCGAAAGAATAATCAAGCCATCGTTTTTCAACAATTCAATTTGATTACCTATATGACACCTTTAGAGAACTTACTTAACGTTATGAACATCACATCAAATGAGTTACCTAAAGATAAAGAAAAAACAGCCTTGGCATTATTGAATAGATTGGGCATTGTAGAAAGTAAAGCAAGACGAAATGTAATGACCTTATCAGGTGGTGAACAACAACGTGTTGCGATCGCCAGAGCCTTATCAACCAATGTAGGGTTGATCTTAGCGGATGAACCTACAGGGAATCTAGATTCAGCCACTCAACGAGAAATCGTAGCCATCTTAAGATCACTCGCAACGGATTATGATACTTGTGTCATTGTGGTTACCCACTCAGATGAAGTCGCTAAAACAAGTGATATACAGCTTCATTTACGTGATGGGAAATTGATAGAACAGAAAGGAAAGATCTCATGAAGCCAGGATTTCTAAATGAAGTGAATGAAAAAGAAGAATCGTTAGAAAGCTTTAAACAAGAGAAATTCGTTAAGATCTCAGCGAAGAAGAAACCAATTTGGCTCATTGTCTTGGTTTTGGTTATCGCGGGTTCAGGTTCATGGTTTTTCTTCAATCAATCCACAGAAGTTCCAGATTTTACTCAATGGACGCTTACTGATGTGAATAGCTGGACTGATAGTCATGAGATCCAGTTGGTCTATAAGGCCATCTACAGTGAGCTTCCAGTAGATCTTATCGTATCGCAGGATCTTCAAGCAGGAACACAAATCAAATCTGATGGGGTCTTGGTGGTAGAAGTATCCCAAGGCGTAGATCCTGATGAAGTCTTAGTATTGCCTAGTTTCGATTCTACTTGGGATAAGACAGCTCTGTTGAAATGGGTAACTGATGAACAGATCCCTAACTATCGTTTTGAAATCGTAGTAGATCCTCAACTAGGAAACAATATGTTGGTATCTTATACACTCAGTGATCCTTCTAGTGCATATAAGAGAAGTGATGAGATCGTTTTCTTGATCAATCAAACTGCAGTCGTAGAAACATTGATCATGCCAGATCTTAGTACTTCCTTGTTTGCTGATATTCAAGTTTGGGCACTAGATTCAGACATCCAACTAGAAGTGCTTGAAGTATTCAGCGATCTTATCCCTGTAGGGAAAGTCGTTTCTCAAAGTGTTGCTGCTAATTCCATCATAAATAGTGGTTCGACTTTGGTGCTTACTTTATCCAAAGGACCAGCTATCTTAGTCGCTGATTTTAGAACCATGGACAGCAGTGAAGCCAAGACATGGGCAGTAGATAATAATCTTGTCTTATCAGTTGAATCCGTTTATTCAAACGTGGCTGAAGGAAGCCTGATTAGTCAAAGCGTGAAGGCCAATACTTCAGTTGAGTCTAAATCTAAGCTTACAGTCGTTTATTCATTAGGCAATAGTATTTCATTTGGCTCATATGTCAATTCAACCTTGAGTTCACTTAAGAGTTTCATTGAAGCTCAAAACCTGTTGGGTGCACAATTGACACTTGAGATCACTTCCCAGTATTCTTCAACGGTCTCAGTGAATCGTGTCATCGCCATCAGTGTAAATGACGCAGAAGTTAGTCGTGGATCAACAATCGAAGTGGTGGTTTCCTTGGGCGCGTTGGTTAAAGTCCCAGATTTCTCATCCTTAGTTTCAAGTGATTATCATGGGACCTACAACGCCATTCTCGCAGCGGCGAAAACAGCCAACGTCACCATAAGGATCACAACGGTAGATGATCCAGATTCAGATGTGATCAGTATCTCTCAATCAGTTTCAGTAGGTACTTTATGTTCAAGTGCTGATATTCTGGATATCATATTGACCTATTAGGATTGAGTCTATATAAAAATTAAAGCTAAGAAGATCCTTAGCTTTTTTAATTCATTTATGAGGTGATACTTAAAGTTTAAACCACTTTAATTAATCTTCGATTTGAACTGCGATCCCAATCAAACCAGGTCCAGTATGAACACCTAAAGCAGGAGATACAGGTCCTAAATAAGTATTTCTAACGTTTTGGACTCTTGAGAGGACATCGGTCTTTATTTTTAAGATCTCTTCCATCGCATTCCCATGAGCGAAAGCGATATTGATGTTTTTCCCGCCTTCCGCATAAGCTGCTGCGATTTCTTTGATTCTGGTTAAGGAGCCCTTACGACCTCTTACTTTAGTGACGGTGGTATAGATGCCTTCATCATTACAAGTGATGATTGGTTTTAGATCTAAGGTTTGCCCTACAAAAGCAGATACTTTCCCAATACGACCACCTTTTTGAAGATACTCTAAAGTCGATAAGACGAAATAGACTTTCGTTTTCTCGATGATGTCTTCTACTTTATCCGCGAGATCTACGAAACTAAAGCCTTCATTGGCCCATTGGGCTGCTTTGATGACACTTAAGCCACTGCCTATCCCAATATTCTTAGAATCGATGACTCTCATAGGGAGCTTAGATTGATCAGCCATTAAACGAATCATATTATGGGTACCTGATAGTCCAGATGATAAGACGACTGCTAAGACATGGGTATAGCCCTGTTTTTCGATTTTAGCTAAGGTTTCAGAAACAACTTTACCTGTAGGTAAAGAAGTGGTAGGGACTTCTGTCTTTAATCCTTCATAAATGGTTTGGGCATCAATATCTACCCCATCAGAAAAGCTTTGTGCCTTATAATTAACTTGTAGAGGTAATACAAAGATCCCTAACTTCTTGACGATCTCTTTAGGGACATCACTTCCAGAATCCGTTAAAATGGCGATCTTCTCAATCATGTTTTTTTTCTCCTTCAGATTCGATTTGAATCAGATATTTGGCGACTCTTTGGGTTGCGAAAGCCAAAGCAGCTAATTTGAGGATACGATTTTCTAGGGTCAATTCACCTTCCAGTAAGAGTGTAGGTTGGGTTTGAAGTGCTTGATTACCTACCAATCTTACTGCATTTTCAACTTCTGTCACAAAGAGATTATATGCGGGCTTAAGACCTAGAGTCTTTGTCTCATATAGGATACCTTCTTTGATTTGGATGATCTCAAAAACATCTTTAAGGATCGCGATTGAAAAGATAAATGCGACATGTAGTCGACTATATTTTTTTCCTACTGGTGAAGGCAGAAGCTTAAGTTTGACATAATTATTGATCATGGCTGCAGTGACAGCTTTCACGCCTAAAGGGGATAAATGTTTATCTGTAAGTTTGATGACTTGATCCATATAAAGATCAATGTCTGGTAGATCTTCCCATCGAGGTAATCCTATGATCGAGTTTAGTGATTCGATTTCCATTTCAATATTATAAAATAATAATCATAATTAGTCAAAATAGTTATGATAATCAGATATGAAGAAACTGTTCGATAAATATTATACTGTTTACATATCATTTGATGATGAATGATTTGTGAGTAAGGTATAATTAAACAGAAAACAGGAGTCTTTATGATCAAAGTAATTGCCTTAGATATCGATGGAACACTATTTAATGCCCATGAAGACATTATGCCTTTAACAAGACAGATGTTGATGGAAGCTCATAAACAAGGTATCACTCTGATCTTAGCGTCAGGTCGATCCATTCATGGTTTAAAGAGTTTAGTTTCACGTCTCGATTTTCCTTTAGAAAACACTATGCTTATTGGCTATAATGGAGCGTCACTTATTGATGCCTCTACCCATGAGATATTATTTCAATCGATCATAAATCAAGATTTAGCGGTATCAGTACTTAACAGCACTAGAAATCATCCTGTCACCGTGATGATCCCTGTTGATGATGAACTCTGGGTTGAAGATCTTCAACATCCTTTAGTTCAATTTGAAGCTCAAACAGAGAACTTAAGATTAAGATTCAATAAAGATCTTAGTCAACTTGAATTAAACCCAATCAAAATCATGATTACTTCAGATAAAGATAACTTAAAAGAATATTTTGATCAGCTACCAGAAGATCTTCATAATCAAGCAATCTTTGCGAGAAGTGGAGATGTGTATATAGATGTAACCAATTTAGGATGTGATAAAGGAAGTGCCTTACAACGTTACTGTGAATTAAAAGGCATTTCACGAAACGAGGTCATCGCCTTTGGGGACAACTACAATGATCTTTCGATGATTGAATACGCAGGTATTGGTATTGCGATGGGCAATGCGGTAGAAGACTTAAAAAAAGTCGCCAATGAGGTGACTTTAACAAACAATGAAGATGGGATTGGAGTTTGGTTACAGAAACATCTAGGCGAAGAAACTGGCGAATAGAAGCACATTTAGAAGGGCTACGATAAGACCTACAGTCCATAGACTTATTTTCTCAAATGTTGAATTGACATAGGTTCCCATGACACTTTTCTTTGAGGTAAGATAAATCAAAGTAAATACAGTAATAGGTAATTGAATACTTAGAGCCATTTGAGAATAGACAAGACCCATAAAAGGATCTGATATAAAGAAGATCACAATTGTAGCGCCTACTAGGGTCAATAAGACGCCTACTTTTGTATGATTGTCTTTGATGTCATAAGGTTCCGCAAAGATACCTGCGTAGATACTTCCTCCAGCCATGCCAGCAGTTACTGATGAAGAGATCCCTGCGAATAGAAGTGCCATTGCGAAAATCACAGCAGCTCCTGAGCCTAATAAAGGTACCAATAGTTCATAGGCTTGGTTTAACTCTGTGATCTTTACCCCATTGGTAAAGAAGACAGAAGCAGCGATAAGGAT
Source organism: uncultured bacterium (assembly GCA_903919545.1). Taxonomy (GTDB): domain Bacteria; phylum Bacillota_I; class Bacilli_A; order Erysipelotrichales; family Erysipelotrichaceae; genus UBA2212. Next base: position 7,687 of record CAIXIN010000217.1, read on the forward strand.
CATCGCACTGTTGATGGCCCATCCTATAGACATCGAAAAGATGGTATCTAGATATTCATATTTTAATTGTTTCTCGATGACTGCCTTGTCTTGAAGGTTCCATTGTCTACTTTGAATGATTTCTGAATGTAGAAATAGATTATGAGGCATAACGACAGCCCCTAATACACTCATGATGATTAAGGTGCTTCCTTTAGGGAAAGAAGGGGTGATCCAAGCTTGTAGAGCCACAGGCCAATCTACATTGACTAAGGTCAATTCGATGATGAAACATAGACCAATGATCGATACAAAGCCTATGATCCATCTTTCTAATATTTTATAAGAGTTACTGATCAACATCCATATAACGAAAATAAGAATGATCATACTACCTATTCTTAAGGGAATCTTAAAAAGCATCTGTAAGGCAATGGCCCCTCCTAATATTTCAGCCATCGCAGTAGAAATACTGGCAAGTATCGCCGTCGATAGAATGATGTTTTTAGTCCATGGTTTAAGATGTTTGGTTGCGGATTCTGATAAACAGTCTCCGGTGACGATTCCTAAATGGGCTGCATTGTGTTGTAAGATCACCAGCATGATCGTTGATAAGGTCACCATCCATAGAAGCTTGTATCCGTAATCAGATCCAGCAGCGATATTAGAGGCCCAATTTCCTGGGTCTATAAATCCTACAGTAACCAATAAACCAGGGCCTATGTATTTAATAAAATCAAAAGCTGTTATTCTAGGTCGATGTGTATCTTTTGAGAATAGAGAAGATAATTTCATAATTCTATTATGACAGGGAAAGTGTTAAAAATAATCGTTTTTGCTTAATCTTATTCATTTTAGTTTCTTCACTTCTTATCTTTGATCGTATCTACGACTAAGATAAAAGAACCACAAACAGCCCCGCTCAATGAAGCCATGACTCCAAACAGGATATAAGGATTAGATGTCATTATAAATCCCCATAAGGAGAAGAAAGCAAGTAGCACTAAAAAATGAATAAAAAGAAAACTCTTTAGAATAGATCTCAGTGTCATAAGGTCTCCTATTTTGGTTTTATTATACGATAATAACTATATACATATTTATTAATGTGAGTATAATATAATCAATCCATCCAATAGGAAGAAAATAATCTGATGAGATAAACCATTAGGTTTTGTTTTATCACCTTGATTCAGAAATGAAGTCCTTTCGACTAAGCGCTTTATTGAGATGGACCTTGCCACTTCAGAAAGGGGAAAAAGTATGAAGAAATTAGGGATTAGAGTTTTAGTCATCTTGGCGATGTTGAGTACGAGTCTAAGCGTCTCAGCTGCCTCAATCGCTGCCACCATTGGTGTCAACGTACTGCTTAATAAGGATATCGATGCGAGTGTTCTTAAGGAACTAGGAAGCCTTGGGACGGTCTTAAACGTCATCAGTGAAGTCGATGGGCTAACAATGAGAATCAAAGCCAATCAGCTTTCTAAGATCCAAGCTTTACCTTATGTGCTTGCGGCTTCACCAGATGCTGAACGTAATGGGGCTCCTATCGATACAGTAGCTGCGACAGATTTCTCCAGTGGATTAAGCACTTGGGATCAAGACGCCATCAATGTCATCAATGGTTCGACAAGAAGCGTAGCTTATGATGGGACTGGCGTTTATGTGGCTGTCTTAGATACTGGTTTAGTTGATGCTTGGCGACAATACTTCCCGCAGGAGCGTATCGCTGAGGAATATGCCATTGCCTTTGGAGGCGGTGGAGGAGAAACAGGAAATGTTTCTACTCAAAAGAATAAATGGGAACATGATCAAAACTCTCATGGGACCCATGTTACCAGCAGTATCTTAGGCTTTAAAGCAGGTGCTAATCTCTATAATGGAGCTGCACCAATGGCGACCATTATTCCAGTTAAAGTTTTAAATCAAAATGGTTCAGGTTGGTCTTCTGTCATCGCTGAAGGCATCCTCTATGTAGCGAGTTTAAAAGTAGGTCCTTTAGCGGGATCTCCTGTCGTTATCAATATGAGCTTAGGAGGATCTCGTTTAGATCCTCTAGAAAAAGCAGCCATTGATTATGCGATCTCAGTAGGTGTTATTATCGTTGCTTCAGCTGGGAATGAAGGCGAAGCTGGGATGGGATATCCTGGTGCTTATGAACCTGTTATCTCTGTTGCTGCTTCAGGCTGGGTCGGTGAATGGACTTCAAGTTCATGGTGGAAAGGCAATGTGCCTGATCCTACCAATCCTTTGGATTTCTATATCACAGACTTCTCTAGTCGTGAAAAATCAGGTCAAGATCTAGACGTAACTGCTCCTGGTTCTTGGATCTTAGGTCCTTACCAAGTCAACAGTGGCCAAACCAGTTATTACTATTTGGGTGGTACATCGATGTCTAGTCCTCACGTCGCAGGAATCGTGGCCTTGATGGCTCAAAAACTGCCTTCTCTTACCGCAACTCAAGCAGAATCTATTTTAGAAGCTTCTTCGATTGCGTTACCTGCAGGATCTAGAACCATAACGAATCCTGATGGATCTACTACACTTATCAGTTGGGGCAATGATGCGTCAGGTGCTGGTCTCATCACTGCCGATGCAGCTTTACTCAATACCTATTAAAACCAAATGAAGTAATAAAATACCTGTCTCATGAGTCAGGTATTTTTATGGGCTTCTTGTATAAGTTTCTTTTGAGCCTTACAATAAGGGTGAGAAAGAGATAAATCTATCACCTCTCAATGAAAGGAGTTCAGTCTATGAAAATCAGTGGATCGATGAAGAAAATTCTTGAGATACTATTTATCGTTTTGGCTGGATTCGTCTTATTCAATGTCGCGTTTATAATGGCGGCTTTGGTGATCCAAGGACTTGGGTTATTATCTCAAAGTGAAACACAGAATCCAAGACTAGGCATGTTGATCTTTGTGTTGACTTTATTGGGATTGAGTTGGTTCATCTTAAGATCTAAATTATCCACATTAGTAAAGGCCACTTATTTGACGATGCCTTTGATGTCTTCAATCGTAATTCTAGGAGTAGTCTTGAATGGACTTCAGCTTTGGATGATCTTAGCGTGTGAAGGATTACTCATTGGAAGTGTATTAGGGTTTATAAGAATGAAACGACTAGTCTGGGAATATCATTTCGCAACGCTTTATTGTACTGTGATTGGGATATCGATCATCATCTTCAATATTCAAATCTAGGTTTACTTAATCTCACTTAACCAAGCCTATAGTTCTTGATCATTTATATTTGTGAAAAGAAGCATTTTTTCTGAGTATTTAGAATGCGTATGTCTGGAGATTATGAAAAGTATACTCAAGAGAAGTCAAATCTTGATTTTTTAGTGGAATGTGGTATTTTTAAAGCGTATCATTGTAGAGAACGTATGTGAACTTATGGAGTTTCAATGAAAAAGAAAAAATCGTTTTTAAAGATTATAGGAGTAATGAGTTCTGTATTCGCTAGTATTCTATTGTCTGTAGTGATAGTGATCGTAGCGGTGGTAACCTTAATATTCTACGGTCCATCTACAACTGCACGTGATATGTTGGTGCTGACATCACTAGAAACCAGTGCAATGAAGTTTGTGCCTCATCTATATTTCTCTCAAGAAAAGATCGATGCGATCATTTTAGCCAACTCCGCAAGAGAAACCGATGAGACATCTGATGGGGATGACGTTACTATCCCTACCGATGAAATCGATCTAGAAAAGATAGAGATCATCAATGTCACAGGACCAACCTTTGTAGGTAAACTGATGATCGTTAATGATCCTTCAAGAGTGTATGTAGCTGTCATTAAAAATTTCTCTCCTGATAAAGGTGGCCAAAGACTTCTAGATATGGTGAAATCAGAAAACGCCATAGGTGGAATCAATGGTGGTGCTTTTCTTGATGTAGGTGGTATTGGGAATGGTGGGACGCCGCTTGGGATCGTCATCAAAAATGGACAGATCTTGGTAGATACTCCCAGTTCATATCGTGTTCTCGTTGGTTTTGATAACAAGCATAAATTGGTCGTAGGATCTATGACAGCTAAGGCAGCGATCGATCGTGGTGTCGTCGATGCAGTTAGTTTTGGACCAGTCTTGGTTCTTAATGGAGAAAGAGCTGCGATTCCAGGATCAGGTGGAGGTCTTAATCCAAGAACTGCCATTGGTCAAAGAGCGGATGGGGCCATCCTATTATTAGTCATCGATGGACGTCAAGCTACAAGTTTAGGGGCTACCTTCAATGATGTGACTGATATCTTGGTCCAATATGGAGCTGTAAATGCAGCCTCCTTAGATGGTGGATCATCGACTTTGATGGTGTATGAAAACAAGATCTTAAATCAAACCAGTTTATTGATAGGTCCACGTAGAATCCCGACCTTCATTATGGTATCGAAATAATATGAAACATAAAAAAACAAAGGGTCTTAAAGGACTCCTACTTAGCTACCTTAAGGTCTTCACAGGGATCTTATTGGTGATCTTGATTGTAGGGTATCTATACCTACTGGATTATCAAACCAGTTTAGCTTCAGATGTGGGTACACGCGTCATCAAAGCCATTGAGAATCTAGATTTGAATACTCTAGATAAGATGAGTTCTAATCTACCCATCTCTTTAACTAATCCTGATGTCTTTTCAGAATACTTAAAAGTCTTCTCAGAAGAGCCTGATCTGTATTTCTATGCGGGGACCTCTAAAGTAGAAAACCAAGATGTTTATATCGTAGGCAATCACGATAAAATGATGGCGACCTTGATCCTAGAGAAGACGGGTAAGAAATCATTCTTTGGATTCAATAAATATAAAGTTGTCGATTTGATCTTTAAACCACTTCATGAGTTTAAAATCATTGCCCCATCAGGACTCAATCTATTGCTTAATGGGGTCAGTATCGATGATCAAGTTCAAGATCTAAAAAAGATACAGATTCCTGCCTTTACTCAAGAAGAGTTTGGAACGATTGAAACCTTGACATATACCTTTAAGAATTTCCAATATATCTCTTCTGTAAGTATCGATGGACAAGAAGCTGAAGTAGTTTATGATCCCCTCACGTATACTTATTCCATCATATATCGACCAACTCAAACCATCCAAGATGAGTTGAATACTTTTGGGATCAATGCGATGAAAGCTCATACTCGTCTATTGGGGATACCTTATTTATCCCGTACTAGTTTCTTAAATGAGTATGCTTATCCAGGATCTCATATTGTTGCCTTAGTGAACAGTTATGATCTAACCGTACGTTATCCATTAATCTCAGAAAGTTTTTCGGATCTAAAAGCTGAAAACTTTATTCAATATGGACCTAATGCGTATTCTGCAGATGTGAGTCTGACTTATTCTATTACTTCTACATGGTTCGGTGTGGTTAAGACAAGAGTGATGAAGCCTTACTATAAAGTCTATATGACCAACATCGATGGATCATGGCATCTAACAGATATGGTTCTATTAACAAAAGACTAAAAAATCGACTCTCAATGAGTCGATTTTTTTTACCAATGATGTCCACCACCTCCCCCAAATCCTCCACCAGAAAACAAACTGGTAAAGAAACCAAGGGTTTCAAAGAATCCTTTAAAACTACCTTTGGCTTGTATTCCCCCAAGATGAGCACCAGGTATTTTTTGAATTGGTTTTAAGGTATCATAATGACCATCAGGTTTAGAAAGTTGCGTTAAAGTATTGGTGGTGGTGTAGTTATGTTTAACAACATGACCTAAACTAACTAAGACATCCAAATCCTTGATCATTTGAGGATCGAATACAGGGAATGTGTTTAAGGAGTCTGAAGCTTCTCTTACTTTCGGGGTGAATTCAAACTTGTTTGACCAAACATCGCTTAATCCGAAAACTGTAGCGTAAGGCAATAGGTTATAGAAGTAATGTGGATCTTCGATAGTTAGATCATTGATTCGATCTTTTTCAGCAGTTTCTATGAACTCTCTAAGACCTAAGATCTTACCTAGATAAACAGCACCAAGTTTAGAGCGATGATCAAGTAACGAAATCATGACTGAACTTATGCATGTCAAGAGTACAGCGAAAGCTGTCTTTCCTAAAACAAGCAGTCCATTATTGGGTGAAGAAGTAAATAAATAGACAGTGACCACAAAGTAAAACATGATCCCAACAGACGTACAAAATGCGACATTTACGATACGATTTTCTTGACTAGATCCATATCGATTTTTTATGATCTGTGACCACCATAATACCAATGAAGTTCCTACAAGATATTCAAGGAAAACAATCTCAATATTGATGTCTAAGTTTGGCTCAAGTTCGTACAGTTGAGCGAAAGTAAAGAACACAAATGGAATCATGACCACTAAAGTTAAAAGACGTTTTCCCCACGAATCAACTATGAATATCCTTTCTTCTTTATGTGTTTTATAGTGATTGAGAATGGCGTATTTTATTCTTTCTATCTCGTCATAGAAATCTAACTGAATTTCTTTAGAGCTGATAGTATTAGACTTTGCGAAAAGTGAGTTAAAAAAAGTTCTATCTGGTTCAAACTCTTTAGAATCAATATCTTTAAGTTTTCTAAGTGTGAAGATTCCTAGATGATCTGTTGAATAAGTGATCTCAAGATAAGCTTTATATGCCCATTCTATAATCAAGGATACGATCTCTTGAGAACTGATGGATCCATCTAGGATATAAGCTACTTGAGAAATACTTAGAGTGGGAATAGGTTTAAATTCTATTGTTTTAAATACCCTAGTTCGTTTACCTAAAATAATCATTATGGATAAACATAAGACACTATAGAGAAGAACCATTATCAACGCAATAAAAGACAATTCAAAATTTAAATCAACAGTTAAGAAATGATTCATAGGCGCTCCTTTCACAATAAGATGTCCTAATCTAAGGTAAATGAACATAAGGTAAGTTTCTCTAGGAGTGTATCTAAAGGAAATCTGTGTTCATAAAAATCAACCGTAGGTGCTTCATCGATAAAGAAAGGTAAAAGTGGTTAAACTATAACCATATTATAAGACTAAAATCTTATTATAGACATCACATAAAAAAGTGACCTTAAATAAGGTCACTTAGAGTTATACGATTTTAGTTGTCCAGCTTTCTACGTTCCAGACTTCACTGACGATGTCTTGGTAGAACTCAGGTTCATGGCATACCAACAATACAGTTCCCTTATAATCGATCAAAGCTCTTTTTAGTTCTTCTTTCGCATCGATGTCTAAATGATTGGTTGGTTCATCAAGAACCAAGACATTAGATGGGGTATGAAGGATCTTACAGAGTCTTACTTTAGCTTGTTCACCACCGCTTAAGACACTGATCTTTGATTCAAGTTGTTGACGAGTTAGACCTACTTTAGCCAATGCATTACGTATCTCTAATTGACTAAAAGAAGGGAAAGCTTGCCAGACATCATCGATACAGGTTAGGTTGGTATTCTTCTTCTGTTCTTGTTCAAAGTAACCAATAAAGAGATATTCACCTTTCTCGATCTTACCATCTAAAGGCTCAATCAGACCTAAAATACTTTTTAATAAAGTGGTCTTACCTAAACCGTTAGCGCCTGTTAAGGCAATCTTTTGTCCACGTTCAATGGTGAACTTTAGAGGTCGAGTTAAAGGTGATTCATAACCTATTACCAAGTCATTGGTTTCAACAATCAACTTCCCTGATGTACGAGACATTTTGAAGTTGAATACAGGTTGAGGTTTTTCTGGAGCCAATTCTATACGATCCATCTTATCGAGTTTCTTTTGTCTAGATTTGGCCATATTGGCGGTTGCGACATTGGCTTTATTACGAGCGACAAAGTCTTCTAGTCTAGATATCTCAGATTGTTGACGTCCATAAGCGGATTCTAGTAGACGCTTGTTTTGTTCATAGACTCTTAAGAACTCATCATAATTGCCTACATAACGAGTCAATTTTCTATTCTCAACGTGATAGATCAAGTTGACGACTTCATTTAAGAAAGGCATATCATGAGAAATCAAAATAAAGGCATTTTCATAAGTTAAGAGATAACGTTTAAGCCATACGATATGTTCCTCATCGAGGTAGTTAGTAGGTTCATCTAAAAGTAAGATATCAGGCTTTTCTAGAAGTAGTTTCGTTAAGAGTACTTTTGAACGTTGTCCTCCAGACAATTGATCGACATCTTTATCAAGTCCGATCGCATTAAGCCCTAAGGCAGATGCTACATCATCGATCTTCTTATCGATGATGTAGAAATCATGATGATCAAGAGTATCTTGTAGGATACCAATACGTTCTAAAGCACTGTCCATATCGAGATCTGGATCAGAAGACATGGCTTCATATAGGCCAAGCATTTCAGCCTCATCATCGAAGAGATATTGATACGCTCTTTGAAGTGCTTGTCTAATGGTCAAGCCTTTCTCAAGCGTAGAATGTTGATCTAAATAACCAACTCTTACTTTAGAAGACCATATAACACGACCTTCTTCAGGTTGAAGTTTACTGGTTAGGATGCTCATGAAGGTTGATTTGCCTTCACCATTGGCTCCTATTAAACCTACATGTTCTCCTTTAAGCAATCTAAAAGAGACATCATCAAAGATACCTCGATCGCCAAATCCATGACTTAAGTGTTCTACTGTACAAATGCTCATGCGAATCCTCCTACTAAATGTCCAAAAAGAATCATACAGGAGAAAGCGTACTTATGCAATCGACTAAACAGTGTTCATAAAAAAAGTCATCTTAAGATGACTTTTCATTCCACATCATTGCATTTAATTTTCTTACTGTGTTGATATTACGAGCGGTCATGTTTTTATACAAAGGACTGTTTATAAATGTACTCATTTCGCTTTCTTTATAGTGATCTCGACGAATACACCATCCTATCGATCCAGAAACATACATTAACACATCGACCTTAGGATTTTGTTTGATCAACTGAAGTGAGTCTGATGTATCATAGTTATCCCATAAGAATAGAATATCAGTTTTGTATTCATCATTATTGATCCAAGTTTTAGGGAAAGTATCACAGAGTGTTTTTAGATTTTCTTTATCTCTTAAAACGATGGGAATCTTAAATCCAAAGCTTTCAATAAGTTTAGTTTCTATCGATTCAATAATGACAGATTTATTTTTCATAGGAGAATCAAAAATGACATTACCTGTGTTGATGTAAGTTCTGATATTGATAAAATTTAGAGACTCAAAACAGGCTTTGAGTTGTTTCATATCGACGGGGGCATTGCCTCCTACATTGATTCCTCTTAATAACGCTAGATAAGTGTTCATGGGTCTATTTTACCATTGAAACCACCGTTATCTTCAATATAAAACAAATGATCCTTTCGGATCAAATGTTGGGTTCTAATAATTTTAGATAAACTTGTTCAATATCCTTTTCACAAAACATAAAGGTTTCTACGATGATGGGATTAAAGTGTTTCCCTTTACCCAAGAGAAGTTCCTTTAAACTGTCTTGATGATTCATTGCTTCTTTATAGGGACGTTTTGAACGTAGAGCGTCATAGACATCACATATGGCTAAGATCTGAGCGGATAGAGGGATCTTATCTCCAGAGAGATGATAAGGATAACCTGTCCCATCCCATTTCTCATGGTGGCTTTCGGCGATCTCTATACCCATTTCGATATAAGCGTTACCAGGATAAGTCTTATGAACTAGTTTCAAGACATTGGCACCAATAATAGGGTGCTGTTTTATCTCTTCAAATTCTTCAGCTGTTAATTTTCCTGGTTTTAGAAGAATACTGTCTTTGATGCCTACTTTCCCAATATCATGGACAACGGAAGCATACTGAATCTTACTTATGAAGTCATGTGTAATTATCTCTTTGAAGTCTGCATGTGTGCTTAATTTCTCTGCGATGATACGACAACCTGCTTTCAAACGTTCGACGTGACTACCAGTATCGGTATCTCTAGATTCAGTGATGTTTGATAAAGCAGTAATCGTAGCGAGCTGTGCTTCTGCGATTTCTTTGACTTTTACAGAAACGATACCTTCCAACTGTTTATTGTAAGTTTTGAATTTGTCTTCTTTTACGATACGTTCAGAAATATCGATCATAGACGTCATCAAACAAAGTTCGTTCTCCAGATAAATTAGATCTACATTAAAGACACCTGTGATGGTAGAACCTTTCTTGGTGATCATACTGGCCTCGACATCACGAAGACTATGTAACGTTTCAATAGATCCAACCAGTTTCTCCCTAAGCATAGGATCTTTGAATAATTGTAAGTTCTCAGAGGTGTTACCAATAATTTCATCTCTTTCATAACCTAATTTTCCACAGAATGCTTGGTTAACATCAATAAATACACCATCCGCCAGTCGAGAAATCGCCATTAAAGCTCCACTATTATGGAAAGCCTTAGAGAATTTTTCTTCGGATGTTTTTAATTCGGAAATATCTTTACATACTCCAAATAAGACAGGCTTCCCATCCCATTCACCATTTTTGACACGTGTTTCTACAGCAATGGTAGATCCATCCTTGGCGATCAAAGGAACTGGACAATATTCTCGTGTTCCTTGAAGCATCTCTATGACATTCGCTAGAGCTTCGTCTCTACGATTTTCGGGATGAACTTTTAGGACTGTATTCCCATACAGCTCTTCTTCTGTATAACCTAAGCGATCAAAAACGGTCTTGTTGGCGTGAATGATGTTGCCTTGTTCATCGAGAATAAACAACATGTCATAAATTGAATTAAAGAATGCGTAGAAATTCTTCATCGAGTCAGCGAGTTTTTTGCTTTCTCTTTCTAAAAGAATTTCATCGGTGAAATCAATAATTAAGGTATTGACGTAACCCTCTTCAGCACGTGAGACTATAAGCTTATAGTCGCGATTGGACTCATGATCGTGATGATGATAAGGCATATTTCGAGGAGACTTGAGACTCTCTAACCCAGTTGTTGCCCAAGTCGCAGTTTTTTTATGATCTGAATTGATAAGTTGAGTTAGGCTTTTACCTATAATGCTTTCACTAGAGATGTCAAAAGTACGTTCAATCATTTGGTTTATAAAAACAAACTCAGCGTCACATCGCTGACCTTGATCATCTAAGATGAGTTTTAATTTGGCGAAGCCAACAGGCATTGTGTTAATAAACTGCAGTAATGATCCGTTTTCCATAATGTTTTACTCCACTGGTTGTTTCTTGTGATATCAGGATTGTTTCTATCATAATGTAGACAAAACAAGGTCTATATACACATATAAGGTCTTATAAACTGGTAAAATACCCTAAAAACCTGGTATAACTATATCACAATTTAGTATATTCCTACAATAACACTTATCGTATGCAAAAACACACTTCTTTGAAAGTTTTCTCGATAATATCTCATTCAAGTTGATTATGTGAGAAGGCATTGCTAAACTATAGACATCTTAGGTAATTTCATCTACTTTTAATGTAAACGACGTAAAGTGATAAAGAGGAAAAGACATGCGCATCCTTGTGGTTGAAGATGAGAGAGATCTCAATAAGATACTGGTAAAAAAACTGACACTTGAAGGATATATCTGTGACAGTTGTTTTGATGGTGAGCAAGCCCTTTCCTATCTTCAAAGCGATGCGGTTTATGATGCGGTCTTAATGGATGTGATGATACCTAAGTTTAGTGGTTTAGAAGTGTTAAGAACGATAAGATCTACACAAAATCTAACTCCTGTTCTTCTGTTGACCGCCAAAGACAGTATTCAAGATCGAGTTAGTGGTTTAGATCTAGGGGCTGATGATTATCTCATCAAACCTTTTGCGTTTGATGAATTGATGGCTCGTCTTAGAATGATCACTCGTAAAGCCAGTGGGATAAAAACCAATGTGTTTGAGTGTGGAGACCTCAGTGTAGATGTACTAACTAAAATCGTTATTCGTCATCAACGAAAGATTGCCTTATCAGCGAAGGAATTCGCGATCTTAGAAGTGCTTATAAGAAACAAAGGCATCGTCTTATCTCGAGAAAGCATAGAAAGCAGGATCACTAATTTTGATAGTGATCTCAATTCTAATGTGGTCGATGTATACATTCGTTTTCTTCGTAAGAAAATCGATGATGACTTTGAGAATAAACTGATCCATACCGTTAGAGGTAGTGGCTATGTCTTAAGGGAAGAAGTATGAGACATCTCTCCATTAAACTAAAGGTAACGCTTTGGTATACCTTTTTAATGATCGTGGTGGTTTCTGCAGTCTTAGGCTTTATGTATCTGATCAGTTCATCTGTCATCGAAAAAGATGTTAAGAAAGAACTGGAAGCTGTAGTGGACTCTATTGGAGGTTCTCTTCGTTTGGATGATGATCAAGTCATCATCAGTGTGAACCTCGTTCAAAATGGGATATATACCGTAGTATATAAAGAAAATTTAAGCCCAATTCAAGGCTTCTTTCCACTTGAATACGACAATACCAATATCGAATTTAAATCGGATATCCTACAAACCATAAAAATAAACGGTTTGAATTTTTATGTCTATGATCGAAAAGTAAGTCTTCAGGATGAAGAAGATAGAACGAGTGTATGGATTAGAGGAGTCGTTGCGGCAGATACGACGCCTAATTTAATGAAGAGCTTATTTGAAACAGCGTTAATGACCTTACCTTTCTTGGTTTTACTTGCGGCTATTGGAGGATATTTGATCTCTAGACAAGCCTTTAAACCAATTGATCGTTTAATGAAAGCAGCCAATCAGATCAGTGATGGGAAAGACTTATCAAAAAGAATCGGTTTAGAAAACAGTAAGGATGAGATAGGTCGCTTAGCGAGCACCTTTGACAGTATGTTTAATCGATTAGAAAATTCTTTTGAGGCAGAGAAACAATTCACCTCAGATGCCTCTCATGAGTTAAGAACCCCGATTACAGTCATCTTAGCTCAAAGTGAACTCGCTCAAAGTAGCGCTAAGACTTTAGAAGATCATCAAGAAGCACTTAGTGTGATTCATCGTCAAGCGTTGAAGATCTCTCATCTTATATCCCAACTTTTAGCTTTTGCGAGATTAGATCTAGATAGAGCTAAAGTAGAGTTTACTCTTGTTGATCTTTCTGATTTGGCTCAATCGGTTTGTGATGAACAAAATGAAGCTTGGGAATCATCGATTACTTTAAGTACAGAACTCCAAGCGAATGTAAGTGCTCAAGGAGATCCAGTATTATTGAATAGACTGATGAGTAATCTTATCGAGAATGCTTATCAATATGGAAAAGAAAAAGGTCATATTAAAGTAATTCTTTTTCAAACTCAAAAAGAAATCATCTTCAAAGTTGAAGATGATGGGATAGGAATCTCTAAACAAGAACAAGAAAAGATCTTCCAACGTTTTTATCAAGTCTCAAATTCAAGAACAGCCAATGAACGAGGATCTATGGGATTAGGTTTAGCGATGGTTCAAAAGATCGCAGTGCTTCATAAAGGATCCATCAGTGTAGAAAGTACGATAAATAAAGGAAGTAGTTTTATCTTTAGATTCCCAAAATAGTACACAATCCTTTAATCTACTTTTAATATAGCTTTGTCATAATGGGTTCAACACAATGAAAGGAAATCAATGTGATGAACAAAAACTTATTAAAGAAAATGCCTAAAGTGGCAGTGCTAGGAATTGCAGCAGTTGCCTTGTTTGGAAGTATTGGAGCAAATGCCTTAACGACAGATGCTACAGCGGGATCGACAACACCGGCTCCTACGCCGACACCGACTCCTACACCTAAGCCAACGCCTACTCCTACTCCTACGCCTACCCCAACACCGACTCCTACCCCAACCCCGACTCCTACCCCAACCCCGACTCCTACCCCAAGTGATCTAGCTGGATTAGAACTTGCGAAGTCAGTGGCTTTAGCGGATGCTGGATTAACAGAAGCTGAAGTTACTTTTAAAGAACTAGAAACTGAAACTGAAGATGGTGTCGTCTTGTATGAAGTAGAATTCGTATCTAATGGAGTTGAATATGAATACAAAGTCAGTGCAGCAGGAGTCATCTTAACTTCAGAAAAAGAAGTAGATGATCTTGATGATTCAGATGATTCTGATGTTTCTAGAGAAGATCGTCCTAGAGATTTCGTTGATGGAGATACTCAAGACCATCACGCAGAACCTGCGGATGACCACCACGATCAACATCGCGATTGATTAAACTAAACCGATTCATACGAATCGGTTTTCTTTTGACTTGTTGATGAAAATCAAAAGCATAAACGTATACTATTAGTAGGGAAACAATCATGATCTACCTCTACCTATTCAGCGATTTCATCTTCGTTACACTTTTGATTCAAACCACGTTTAAAGGAGAATCAAACACAAGGTTCATCATAAAGTTGATTGCGTGTTTACACTTCGTTGCACTAGCGCTTTTTGCTTTATCCACTAAGCAATTTAATCAGAGAGAAATATTTGTAAGTTTAGGCTTGATCTTCTCATTCATTGGAGATCTTGCCTTGGGTTTGAAATATAAATACAAACAAGCACTTATACTTGGATTACTGTTCTTTATGGGTGCACAAGTGATGTATATTACTTCGTTTGGATTCAATGCTTACACATTTATGATTTGGTTTCCATTATTGCTGATGATGTTTTTTATGGGTATGCATATGCAAAAAAATAAACATTATAACTTTAGGAAGATGGAGCTTGGGGTTATTATCTATGCTTGTCTATTGAGTCTGATGATGAGCACAGCTTTAGCTCAATGGGATCTTCGTTTACTATCCGCATCATTTCTATGTGCATTAGGGGCAGTCTTCTTTCTTGGATCTGATTTTTTATTGCTTCATCTCTATTTTTATGATCATAAAAAAACAAGCTTGGTCATACTGTATCTGATCCTTTATCATCTGGGTCAAAACTTGTTGGCGCTTAGCTTGTGGGTAAAATAATCACTTTAAAGGTTAGACTTCATCATCCTTTAAGATGTATTGAACTGCGACACATCCTGGTCCACCTAAAGCCATTAATACAGGAGAAAAACCAAGATACTCGATGTCTATATTCCCAAAGGTTTTACGTAGACGTTCTTCAAGCATCTTCGCTGTATCCAAATTCATCGCATGAACGATGTAGATCTTATGTCTAAGACTGACCGCATTCTGGGTCATTTTTTTAACGATCTGATCAAAAGCTTGAGGCCAGGTTCTTCCTACCCCAAACTTATCTAGTTTCTCCATCCCTGGTGTAAAGGTCAAGATGGGTTTGATACCCATCATACCCGCAAAAGAAGCTGCCATAGGAGAGATACGACCTGATCTTTTTAAGAAATTAAAATCAACAGGAATTAAGAAAGATTGACACTCTGTAAGACACTTATCCATTCTTTGGATGATTTCTTGAGCACTATGATTAGATGATAGACGCTTCGCCAACATCACTAAATATCTCTGTGTCCCAACCAAAGCTTTTGAATTATAAAGAATAAGATCTGTACTTAATTCTCCTAAGGCAGAAGAAGCTACATCGTAAGTAGAACTTAATCCTTTAGCGACACAGATATGTATGCCTGATGTATAGCGCTCATAGACCTCCATCATTTGCCCAATCGAAGGCAAAGAGGTTCTCGCTCTTTCTGTTTTAGTGATCTCTACGAAGTCTTCACAGGATATCTCTAAATAATCCTTATAATTGATGCCTTTAACTTCTACTTGAAGGGGTATCAATTCAATGTCTAATTCTTGTGCTTCCTTTACACTAATCAAACTTCCAGTATCGGTAATGATTTTCATAAGGGTCCTCTTAAATTGATTATACAAAAAAAAGAAAGTAAAGTCGAAAGAGGGGCTTTTTATCAATGTATCATCGATAAAACTTGCATAAGGATGACTAAAAAAATGTTAAAAAAAACCTCTTCTAGAGCCTTCTAGCACTGTCATTTTAGTGTCGATTATGGTGAAGACTAGACATCTTACGGAGGACGCAATGATTACTAATCGACTCAATCAACTCCATGACGTAATGTTCTTCTTAGGGACATAGGGCTTTTAGCGCATGTGTTTTTTATTTTCAGTCCATCACGAATTTTTGTATAACTGTGGAAATACGGTCCACAAGTCTCTACCCTGACACCTTAAACGTTGGGACTACAAAATCAAACTAAGCTAACAAGCGTTTTTTTATTTTTATGAGACATCCGGACCTGGATGTCTTTTTCTATAAAGGAGGATCAAATGGATCAAATTAGAGTAGCGCTCGTTATGGGTTCCATCAGTGATTATGAGACAGTGATCGAAACGGTCAAGGTTTTAGAATCCTTTGGGATAGCCTATGAGAAAAACGTGATCATAAACGTGCTTACGATAATGATAAAGGAACCAATACAGGAGGCATGGGGCTTATTCACCTGTTCCTCAGATATCCTCTGCTCAAGTTGAAGAGGCCATAGGTAAAGTGATGAGACCCATCGCAAAAGCCATGGTTAAAGAAGGCATCAAGACGATTGAATTCAATGGTCGTTTTGAAGATCAAAAACAGAAGTATTGTTGCCTAGACTTCAAACACCTTTAGATCAAGTCATTTTCGATATGATGAATGATAAAGAAGTAAGTTTAAAAATCGATGTACGCTTTGCCTGTGGGGTCGTACTGGCTTCTGTGTGTTATCCCAAAGCCTTTGAGAAAGGTCATTTGATTTTAGGTTTAGACCTGGTTGAATCGCAGGTTTACCATATGGGGACTTCGTTTCAAGATGGGATCAGAAACAACTCAGGAAGGGTCTTGTGTATTGTAGAATTGGGTGAGACCCTCCAAAGTGCTGCTGAGAAGGTCTATGATCAAATCAAGAAGATAGAAGCACCACACTTATTCTATCGTCACGATATTGGGATCAAACCAAACAAACGTTAAATGCGTTTGTTTTTACAGGTGTATACTTGATTTATGGATAAAATAAAGAGACCTCGCTTTGACTCTGAAACCCAAGGCATCCTAGATGAATTACTTAAACTTGAGAAGAAGGATGCTTTAAGATGGGCATTGGATGTGGCAGAACACATCTTACCTGTGTTTGAGGCTCATCAGCCTGAAGACCTTAGACCTCGTAAGTGTATACAATTAGGAAGAGAATGGATGAAAGGACCAGTTCCTTTTAAAGAAATCAGAGCTACTGCTTTAGCGGCACACGCAGCCGCAAGAAACGCCAGTGATCCTTTGGCCATAGCCGCCGCAAGAGCCTGTGGTCATGCGATCGCAACGATCCATGTCCAAACACACAGTGTAGGTGCTGCGCTATATGGGCTAAAAGCTTGTCCAGATGAACTCTCAAAAAGGGCAGAACGTGCTTGGCAGATCAATCATCTAGAAGAGATCAAACAGAGTTTAAAGTAAACAAAAAAAAGGTGACCATTCATTGATTGGTCACCTTTGATTTTATAACTACTTAGGATGATTTTACTTTGCATTTCCCATTCTTGATTTCCCATAAGGTCCATAGAATACCAATGAGGATCAATCCCAATGAGATGAATTTATAAGGCAGTCCTGCATAAGGTAAAGCAATCACAGAGAAGGCAATCCCTACACTCGCAAAGAAGGCAATGACACAAGGTGTACATCCATAAGTAAGTATTCCAAATAAAACTGAAATGAAACTTAAATTAGAACCCATACTTTCTTTACCTCTAAGTTGAGCCATAATGGTACTTAGACTCAACATAAACGCAGATCCACTGGCCATGATGACATTCAACGTGATGTTTAGTATCACCAATAGCATTCCATATTCTTGGATCATATCAGCATAAGGCATATTCAATTGATCGATCATTCCATAGATGACAATAAACACTAAACCAAAAACTACAGTTTGAAGGATCATTTTTCTATTTTTTAATCGACTAAAGGTTTCTTGGATCATATCACTACCTCACTTCAGACAAGAGTATATCATTTAGTGATCTTTTATTAAATTAAGATAACTGAACTTATAGTCTTATAAGATGTAATGGTCACTGATTAACCAACACTTAACACTAAATTGATATTCTGATGAAGAATCAAGATTACACTAAAAGAAAAGGAGTTCACCATGAGAATCGGAATCATCGATTTAGGTTCTAATAGTATACGTTTAGTTATATATTTTTGGGATGGGGCTAAGATCGAGAAGAAACAAGACATCAAACATCAAGGTCAAAGTATAAAATTCATCAAAGATCAGAAAATGAGCCAAGATGGGATAGATTCGATCGTAACGCATTTAAAAGAATTGATGGTGATGGCCAGAGCTTATGGGGTAGATGAATTAAGGATCTTTGCGACTGCTTCTTTAAGAAACATCTCTAATAGTAATGAAGCTAAAGCTGAAATAGAAAACAGGATCATGTTTCCTATAGAGATATTAAATGGATATGAGGAATCCTTGTTTGGATTTGAAGGAATGAAGAAGATCGTTCGTTTACCTCTAGAAGGTATCAGTATCGATATCGGTGGAGGATCATCAGAAATCACCTATTTTAAAAATGAGACTGCGATCTTTACCGACTCTATACCAATAGGTTCTTTAAGTCTTTATCTGGATCATGTGATCGATGTAGTACCTAATGATTATGAGCAAGTAGCGATAAGAAATACGATCCAAAAAGCACTAGATGAACTGGTATGGCTAAATACCATCAAAGTAGAAACCATCATAGGGATAGGTGGTACAGCAAGAGCTGTGATGAAACTTCACCAAGCCCGCTATGAGATCAACAGTTCTATTTACGATATGAAATTATCCTCATCGATCGTTCATGGTTATGCGACTTTAAACAAACGAAACAGAACCTCTGAGTTATCTTTGATCGTAGATGTCATTCCCGATCGTTTAACGACAGTCCTTCCCGGAGCTCTAATTTTAGATGAAATCATGAGAAAAGTAGAAGCTCAAGAGTTCCATCTTTCTCAATATGGGGTAAGAGAAGGTTATATGTTTAATCGAATTTTAAAGAATGAGAAAAAATAAACAACAGTGGTATGATTTGATACGTATTCTACTTGAAAAAATCATAGAAATAAGCAATGATATGTGTACAAAATAGATTGATCATCGATCACTCAGAAAGGGTCTTCATGGATAATAAACCGAAAGTAGCCTTCGTTTGTGTACACAACTCTTGTCGTTCTCAAATCGCTGAAGCATTGGCTAAATTTTATAATGAGGATGTGTTTGAAGCGTATTCAGCTGGGACTGAAACAAAGCCTCAGTTGAATCAAGATGCGGTTCGTTTAATGAAGAATCTGTATGGGATCGATATGGAAGAAACACAGAAATCTAAGTTGATCACTGAACTTCCTGAGATCGACATCGTGATCACGATGGGTTGTAATGTAGAGTGTCCAAGTCTACCTTGTACCTATCGAGAAGACTGGGGCTTAGATGATCCAAGTGGAAAATCGGATGAAGTCTTTTTAGAGATCATCAATACGATAGATTCGAAAGTCAATGAATTGAGCCAACGTATCTTAGATAATGAATTTGACTTAAAATAATCAAAAGGAGTCTTCATGAATACAAAGAAAATCATATCTAAGCTCAGTTCCTTATCGCAAAAAACTGAGGCGAAGAACCATAAGAAACCTTTTCAGGTCTTGATTCACTCTGATCGACATGAGCTTCATTTTACCTACCCCTTAAACACAGAGAACCAGATCTTCCATGTGGCCAGTATAGGTAAGCTTTTTACGACTGTCCTTACTTTAAGAATGGTAGAAGATGGAAAACTGAGCCTCAGCGATAAACTGGTGAAATGGTTGGATCCAGCTTTACTAGAAGGACTCTTTGAGAGCGATCTAAATGAGATCGATGTCTTGGATTGTTTAAGCCATCGTAGTGGCGCTGAAGATTTCTTTGAGGGTAAACCTAAAACAGGAGATCCATTAACGAAGATCGTTTTTGAGAAACCAGATACCTTATGGACAGCAGAAATGTTGCTTGAATTTACCAGAACGAAGTTAAAACCTATCGGTAAACGTCAAGAAAAATTCGCATATAGCGATACAGGTTTCTTATTGGTATGTATGGTTTTAGAAAAGGTTGAGAATAAACCTATTCGATTGATCTTCGAAGAACAGTTATTTAGACCTTTAGGTTTAAACAATACCCAATCGATGATTTACTTATATCCTAAGAATCTTGCGAAAGTTCCTTCTGCGATATGGTTAGGCAAACATGAAGTCAAAGATCTCAACATCTTATCGATTGATCAAGCAGATGGAGGCATCGTATCTACACCAGAAGATTTAGTGAGCTTTAATAAAGCACTTTATTCAGGAAAGATCATCAATAAAGAACATTTGGATTTGATGCAGAACTGGCAAGGAAAGTTTAGAGCGGGTCTTCATTATGGGACAGGTATGATGCAGGTCCATTTTGAAGAATTCTTCTTCTTGATGAAAGGCTTCCCAAGATTAACTGGTCATATTGGAGTCTTATCTACGCATTGTTTCTATGATCAAGTGAATGATATCCACTACATATTGAACTTTGGTTCAACTGAGAATATGAGTAGTAGTTTTGTTTATTTAAGCAATGCAGTAGGATTGATCAAACAAGAAATTAAGTAACTTTTTAAGACTAAAAGTCTTAGGAGCTTATATGGAACAAAAGATCATCGATTGGCTTGAAGATAGTGACCCTGTGGTTCGTTTTCGTCTACATAGAGATATTCTTCATAGTGATCAAGTCACGATAAATAAAATCAGAGACTCTATCGCAACTGAAGGTTGGGGAAAAGCTTTCCTTGATCATCGTAATGAGAATAAACATTGGGGAGAAGCGTACTATAATCCAAAATGGATAAGTACCCACTACACCTTATTGAATCTAAGAATGATCCATTATCCACTAGGTGATCCTCGTGTTGATGAATCTATACAGCTCATCTTAGATGAGAATTACAGTAAAGATGAGGGTATCGTTCATCGCATTGGTTATCCCATTAGTGATGTCTGTATCAATGGGATGTTTCTAAACATCGCAGCTTATTTTAAAGCGCCTGAGGATAAACTAAAACACTTAATTGATTACCTACTTTCAACCCAATTGAAAGATGGGGGATTCAATTGTCAATACCGTAAGAAACAGACTCATCATAGTTCAGTTCATACGAGCTTATCAGTCTGTGAAGGATACTGGGAATATGAGAAGAATGGATATACCTATCGATTAGATGAAATCATCAAACAGCGCAAAGAAGCAGAAGAATTCTTATTGGTTCATAAGCTTTATAAAAGCGATAAAGATGATTCGATTATGAACTCAAACTTCTTAACGATGCATTGGCCTTATCATTGGCATTATGACATCATGCGTGCTTTGGAGTACTTTTCTAAGCGTAAACATCCTTACGATCCACGAATGAAAGATGCCTTAGATTGGTTGAAATCTAAAGAGAAAGATGGTCTATGGCCTTTAAGTCCTCACTATAGTGGAAAGACTTTCTTTACGATGGAGAGGGTCTCTCAGAAAAGTAAAATCAATACTTTGCGAGCAATGAATATTCTTGCACATTATTATAGGATTGATGAGGCTTAAGTCCTTATTTAGAAGGATGATTCATTAAGATTTAATGCGCTTTTCATTTGATTTATATAGAAAAGCGTATAATAAAGTTAAGCCGTCTAAGACGGCGGAGGTAACTGCTTGACAGACTATATTCCGTATTTAGCGTATGCATTGATTGCGATTGTTGCTTTTTATGTTTTGGTTTTCAAGGTCTTTGGACTTCGGGTCATCAATTCAAATGAAGTAGCGGTGGTTGAAAAGTGGTGGAGCTTAAAGGGTTCCCTAAAAGATGCCATCATTGCCCTTAATGGAGAAGCTGGTTATTCTCCTGATCTATTACGTGGGGGTATTCACTTTAAATCCGTCTTCATGTATAAGATTCACCGTTATCCATTGATTACCATTCCGCAAGGACAGATTGCTTACATCTTCGCCAGAGACGGCTCACCATTGTCTCCTACTCAAACTTTGGGTAAGATCATTCCAGAAGCCAATAACTTCCAAAATGTTCGTGGATACCTACAAAAAGGTGGACAAAGAGGACCTCAACGTGGAATCTTACGTGAAGGTACTTACGCCATCAATTTGGCTCAGTTTATCGTTATTACACCAACAGAAATCAAGATGATCGATTCGACTCGTCGTCAAGAACGTGCTGAACTACAAAGCATGCAGAATACTTTGCGTGATCGTGGTGCGTTTGGACCAGTGGTCATCATGGCTGAAAAAGACCAGATGTCTGATTTGATGGGGATCGTTACGGTTCATGATGGTTTACCTTTACAATCAGGTGAAATTATTGCACCTAGCGTAGGAGAAGGCCATTCTTCTTATCAAGATCCTGAAAAATTCTTAGAATTAGGTGGTCGTAGAGGTAAACAGATCCAAGTCTTAACCGATGGGACCTATTACATCAACCGTTTATTCGCGACCGTTGAGTTTAAACCAAAAACAGTTGTTCCTATTGGGTTTGTTGGGGTCGTAGTTTCCTTCTTTGGAAACGAAGGCAAAGACATTACCGGAGAAGACTACAGACATGGTGAATTGGTTGCTGAAGGCAGTAAAGGGGTCTTAGAGAAACCTTTAATGGCTGGTAAGTATGCTTTTAATACCGATGCTGGTAAAGTTGTGTTGGTTCCTACAACCAACATCATCTTAAAATGGAATAAGACTGAAACAGGGGATCATAAGTATGATGAAAACCTGACTGAAGTCGATATCATCACTAAAGATGCCTTCGAACCAGCATTGCCGCTTTCTGTCGTTATGCACATCGATTACAGACAGGCGCCTTGGGTCATCCAAAGATTTGGCGACATCAATATGTTGGTCAATCAATCCTTGGATCCACTCGTATCTGCTTATTTTAAAGATGTCGCTCAAACCAAGACCCTCATTGAACTCATTCAAGAGCGTTCTGAAATTCGTGAACGTGCTGTAGAAGAAATGAGAGCTAAATTTGCGAAGTATAACTTACAGTTAGAAGAAGTATTGATTGGGACACCACGTTCCTTGGTCAACGATCCTATGATCGAGAATATCTTGACTCAGTTGCGTGAACGTCAGATCGCTGAAGAAAAGAAAGTCACTTACGGTAAGCAACAACAAGCTGCTGAAAGTGAAAAGACATTAAGAGAAGCTCAGGCTGTCGCTGAACAACAAAGTACTTTGACAAGATCTAAGATCCAAATCGAAGTAGAACGTAACAGTGGGGCCGCTATGGCTTCCAAAGCTGAACAAGAAGCCAATCAGATCGTTGCCTTGGCTAAAGCCAATGCCACCAAAGTACGCGTTGAAGGGGAAGCTGAAGCTTCTAAAGAATCCAACGTTGGGTTGGCTAAAGCTCAAGCCATTGATGCACAAGTTAAAGCTTACGGTGGAGCTGAATACCGCGTTATGCAGGAAATCGCCGATAAGTTGGCTGATGCCATCAAGAATGCAACCGTCAGTGTTGTACCTAGTACCGTAGTCAATATGGGATCTAGAGACAATGAAGGTGGAAGTGAAAACATCGTTGAAGCTTTATTAAAGTTGATGACGATGAATAAATTAGGAATCGAACTTCCTAAGGTCGAAGATAAAGCTAAAGCCGCTCCTAAAAAAGCGCCTGTAGAAAAAGTCGTCGAAGCTGTCAAAGAAGAAGTCAAATAATCACAAAAGAACGTTGCTTAGGCAACGTTCTTTTTTAGTTATTTCTTAGGAGGACGATTTCCACCTTGACCACCAGGACCAGTTTGTTGAGCTCCTGAATAGGTAATGGTTGATGCTATAGTGAAGGTCGTCAATTGAGTTCCTTTGGTATAAGTACCACTTGTAGAGACATGATCGACTAGGCTTGTATCTAATGAACCACCTGAGTATACGGTGTAAGTGCCTTTCGCTAGTGTTTCTGATGCGAAGACGAAATTGGCTGCGCTCTTGATGGTATCAAAGGCTACGACGACTTTTCCACTTGAATCTACTACGGTAATCAAGGTCCCAGTTGGTAAGGATGTACTTAAGTTGACC
>CAIXIN010000218.1 GCA_903919545.1 uncultured bacterium
ATCTTGTGAAACACCAGGCTGCGTGGTACAATAAAATCCTAGGAGATCTTATGAAACGACGCGTGATCTTATTAACAGGCATCTCTGGTGCTGGAAAAACAACAACCATGGGTATTTTAGAAGATATGGGCTATCACTGTATCGATCAATTCCCAGTCAGTTTATTAAAAGACTTAAGGACCTTGATCATAAAAGGAACAGATCCTCGTTTTGATAATGTGGTCATTTCGATGTCCCTTCATGACTTTGAAAGCTTCCATGTAATGTTTAGAGGATTGGATGTCGATCTAAGGGTCATCTTCTTAGAAGCTTCTCATGATGAGCTTTTAAAGCGATATAAATCTACTCGACGTAATCATCCTTTGTTGATCTCTAATAAGGTCACTACTTTAGAAGAAGCCTTGACCTTAGAAGAAGAGAATCTTAAGACCTTAAAAGACACCAGTTTTACTGGGATAGATACGACCTTTCTAAAAGGAATTGAACTTAAGAGCCGTCTAAATAAGATGTTTTCGTTGAATGATCAACCAACATTCTCAATAAGTTTTGTATCCTTTGGATATAAGAATGGAGTTCCTTTAGATGCGGATCTTTTATTCGATGTAAGATTCTTACCTAATCCATTTTGGGATGAAAGACTAAGAGAATTCTCAGGAGAAAAGAAGATCATACAGGACTTCGTTTTAAGTCATGAAGAGACCCAGACTTTCATCAAGAAGCTCAAATCTTTTTTAGATTATGCCTTTAAAGAATACGTGAAAGAAGGCAAGAATCATTTTACGGTAGGGATTGGTTGTACAGGAGGTAAACATCGTTCTGTGGTCTTAGTGAATCAATTCTATGAAATCTATAGTAAAGAATACCACTGTTTCAAGGAGCACAGAGATCTACAATGAACTCAATGAAGAAGGTCGTGGTGATCGGTGGGGGTACCGGTCAAGCCATTATCCTAAGAGGATTAAAACAAATCCCTAATATTCAACTCTCAACGATCGTAACTGTCGCCGATGATGGGGGCAGTACTGGAAGATTACGCCGAGCTTATCAGATCCCTGCGATGGGAGATATACGAAATGTGATGTTGGCCTTGGCTGAAAGCGAAAGTCTTTTAAATGAGCTGATGTCTTATCGTTTTGAATCTGAGGAAGAACAGACTCAAAATGATCTCGCAGGTCATAATCTAGGCAACATCATCCTTACGGCTTTGACGACTAAGAGTGGATCCTTTATGGAAGCCATCTCTTTGATTTCTCAAGTCTTAAAAGTAAAAGGAGATATTATTCCTTCGACGACACAAGTCGTTACCTTATATGCGCATATGGAAGATGGGACCATCGTTAAGGGTGAATCTAATATTCCTAAGTCTACAAATAAGATTCTTGATGTGTTTTATAATGAACCAGTAGAGGCAACTAAACAAGCCATCAAAGCTTTAGAAAGTGCTGATCTTATCGTATTTGGGATAGGATCCTTATATACAAGCATCTGTGCTAATTTGATCATCCCAGACATTCGTAAGGCTTTAAAAAGAACTTCAGCGAAGAAAGTTTATCTATGTAATGCGATGACCCAAAAGGGTGAAACAGATGACTATACGATGGAAGATCATATTACGACCATCGAGAAACATGCGGACATCAAAGTCGATGAAGTCATCGTTTATAACGATGAGATCCCTTTTGAACTTTTAGAAAAGTACGCTAAACAAAGCTCACATCCAGTACTGATCAAAGAAAAGGATCATATCTATAAGGTCCTTCATCGAAAGCTTTTAAGCTATGATCTAGGTCTAATAAGACATGATTCTCTTAGGATACAAAACGTAATAAGAGCCGTCTTAAAGGAGATCGACTAAGATGTCTTTTACCACTGAAGTCAAAACGGAGATCACTCAACAACCCATCAAAGAGTGTTGTCAAAAAGCACAGCTATCAGCACTGATTCAACTCAATGCCTCTTTGATCATCCATGAACAACAACTTCAGCTCTTGATCCATACAGAAAACGCATCTACTGCGAAGCGTATTTTTAAGTTACTCAAAGATGGATCTAATCCTGAAATGGAACTTAAGATGATCAAGAAGGTCAAACTTAAGAAAAACAATATGTATGAACTAGAGATCACCTCTAAAGTAAAAGAGATCTTAAATGATTTAGGTCTAATGACTGATAAAGGCATACAGTCTCATCCTTCTAAAAAGATCGTCTCTAAAGAATGTTGCGCAAGAGCGTATTTAGCGGGAGCTTTCTTAGCGGCAGGCAGTGTGAATTCTCCTCAGAAATCAAATTATCATTTAGAGATTGTCACTCAACAGGAAGAACATGCGGCCTTCATCGAAAGCTTGATGAGACGCTTTGATTTACCAGCGAAAACCATTCTTAGACGACATCAACAAGTCACTTATTTAAAGGCTTCTGATAAGATCTCTGATTTCTTACGTATCGTCAATGCGAATTCTGCGGTACTTGATTTTGAAGAGATACGTATCCAACGAGACTTCCATAATTCTTTGACTAGATTAGATAATTGTGAAGTCGCCAATGAGATGAAGACACAGGCCGCTGCATCTAAACAGATCATAGCGATAGAACGCTTGGTTAAACGAGGTGTTATAGAACGCTTAGATGAAAGATACAGTATCGTCGCACGCTTAAGACTGGATAATCCAGAAGCCAATCTGAATGAGCTCTGTGAGCTCTATGAGGAAGAAACAGGAACTGTCATCAGTAAGTCAGGGATCAAACATAGACTGACCAAACTGATGGGAATGGTGTAAAATAGAATAGGATGTGCCATAATTCAACGAAATGATTATGGTATAATGCTTTAGTTATCAAACCAAACATGAAGAGGTCTCCTATGAAAATCGTACGTTTAATTATGAAAGTATTGGCTTTAGTGCTGTTATTGACAGCCTTGTTTACCAACCACATCTTACCGGTCACCTATTTGATCGTCATAGGTGCCGTTGAAATCTTATTGCTACTATTGGTATGGAAAAAGAAAATCATCCAAATCTTTGTGGTCATCGTTATGATCATCAGTTCATTTGGATTACTTTATACTGAAAACATCATCGCTCGACTCGTAACTTATGATCCTCTACAAACCAACTCAGTGAGTTTCTTTACTTTAAAAGAATCTTCTATCTTAACGGTTAAGAGTGCCATCAATAAGAAGATCTCATCGTCTTCTTTAGTTGAAGCTAAACTCAACGAAGTCATTCAAACAGAACTTGAAAAACAAGGCTATACCCAAAAGCTAGGAACCTTTGAAGGCATCTATGATGGGGTCCAAGAACTTTATGATGGAGTCATCGATGTCTTGGTTCTAGACGAAGCCTATATCGATACGATCCTTATGATCGATGCAGACTTCTTACTGAAGACGAAAGTCATCTGGGCAGTTAAGAATACCGTCGAAAGAGTACCTATCGTATCTGAAAAAGATGTCCTTACAGAAGCCTTTACCTTATATATCGAAGGCAATGATAATTCTGGGGCCTTAAGTCGCCAAGGTCGTAATGACGTCAATATGATCATGACGA
>CAIXIN010000219.1 GCA_903919545.1 uncultured bacterium
CTTTAGCAAGAGGATCTTCATTCGACTGATCGGTTTGACCATTAAGAATTCCGCTGTTTTATCGCGTTCTTCTTTCGCTAAGATGCCTGATCCAATCATGATCGCGAATACTGCCCCCATGATGGTGACATAGGCATAGATCATCCCATAGAAACCACCAAAACTATCAATAGGAATACCTGATAATCCAAAGATGGCCATAAAGGCTTTAGGCATAGAACCTAGGATCGTTGCGAGATCCATATTTCCACCAGAGGATAAGGCTTCATACTTCCCGATTCCAGCTCCAACCATAAAGACAATGCCTAAGATCCAAAACATCATTGTTTTTAAGTAAGATTTCAATTCTTGTAGATATAGGTTCATATTACCTCCTACACCGCATGGATGTCTTTATGGGTATAGACCACATAAGCACCCACGCAAGATCCAATCGTCACAAGCGCACACATCGCCAACATCGGCCATTCATAAGATGAATTATAGAAGATGTAGGATTTCTCAAACCATTGGAAAGGACTAAAGTATCTTAACCAAGGTTCATCTAAGATCGCTTGCATCAGATTCATAACGAAGAGAGTAAATACAACAGACATACTGACCCCTACGACTGATTTTAGTTTACGTAAAAGCACAGCCGTCAAAATTCCTAAACTCGCAAACATCACTTGAAGAAGTAGTGTCGAAAAGGTAAACAATAAGAAGATATTGAATTTTAAATCTGTTGTTTCAACTGTCGTCAACATCACATAAGACAAGATACTTAATAGAACCCAAGTGATCAAGATATGAGAGAAGATCGCAAGGCTTTTTTGGATCAAGATACTAGAACGAGTCATCGGTTTCGTTAAGATAAAGTCATTCATCTTTAATCTAACTTCTTTCCCAACGATGCCTAATCCAATCATCATTCCCTGCATGGCTGCGATCAATTGAACATACATAAGGATAAACGAATAGAATCCTAGACCTGTAAACAAGGTATCTACATTGACCCCTAAGCTTTTTAATAAGAGCTCAGGTAGATTATCAAACAAAGGTTTCATGATCGCGATCTGATCATAATACACAGGATAAAACGACATGAAGATGATGACGACTAAAGCTAAAGCGAGGCTCCAACTTAAAGTCGATTTAAAAAGTTGTTTAAATTCAAATCTAAAAACATTCATATTAAGCCTCCTTCTGATAATAGTGAAGGAAGATCTCTTCAAGTTCTGCTTCATGGACATTGACTCTGATCAGATCCAAGGAAGCTAATTTCTTCATAAGCAAGTTGATGTCTCCCTTATAGATGAAGGAAACATCTAGCCCATTTTGAGTAAGCTCATTCAGTTGTCCTAAACCTAAAGTAGAAACATCAAACGGGACCTTCGTCTCAAAACCTACTTTAAGATAGGCTTCTTCTTTCATATTTTGAACGGAGTCGATCTTAACGATCTTTCCATCTTTGATGATGGCGACTCGATCACATAACTTTTGGACTTCTGAAAGAATATGAGAGGAGAATAAGACTGTCGCTCCACGTTTGTTTTCTTCCGCTAAGATATCGAAGAAGATATTCTGCATAAGAGGATCTAAACCTGAAGTAGGTTCATCTAAAAGGATAAGCTTAGGAGAATGAAGAAGACCTTGAACGATGCCTACTTTCTTCTTATTCCCATAAGACAGATCGTCGATCTTCTTATTAAGATCTAGATCTAATCGAGCAGCCAATTCTTTGATTCGTTTACTGCAATCTTTCTTATAAAAGCTCGCAGAATAGTTAAGCAGATCCTTGACCTTCATATTGTCGTAATAGAACACTTCTGAAGGTAAATAACCGATCTCTTGATGGATCTCTTTTGCGTGTGTAATGACATCTTTCCCAAAGATCGTTGCGGATCCTGATGTAGGATGAATAAGTGCTAATAATAAACGTATGGTCGTGGATTTACCTGCCCCATTAGGACCTATGAATCCAAAGATCTCACCTTCTTCGATACTTAAATCAACTTCGATTATCCCCCTAGATTTCCCATAATACTTTGTCAGCTTTTTTGTCTCAATAACGGCCATAAACATCTTTCCTCCTTATGGAATTCAAGTCGATGACTACTATTTCAGTATAGCACTGTGCCTATAAAGAGCGTATAAAAATCAGTCTTTCGACTGATTCATAAACGATTCAATGGCTTCGATACTTTTTAAGATGTTAGGTGATAAGATCTCACACCCTGTTTCTGTCACCAAGACATCATCTTCGATACGTATGCCTATACCTTCACTTGAACTATAGAGTCCAGGTTCAACGGTGATCACCATACCTGGTTTTAAGATCATCCCATCCATTTGACCGACATCGTGGGTATCTAGACCCAAGAAATGAGAGACCCCGTGATAATAAACTGTATCGAGCTGAGAAGCATCTTCTATGATCTTGGCTTCTACACAGGCAACACTATAGGTTTGTTTAACGATGGCGTTGAGATCACCCATCGATACTCCAGGTTTGATCGCGTCGAAGACATTTTGTTGAGCTTGTAGTACGATCGAATAGAAAGTCTTTTGACGATCAGTGAATTTCCCGTTGATGGGGAAAGTACGTGAGATGTCGGCACAGTAATGACCATAAGACGCACCTAGATCCAGTAGAAGGAGTTCTCCATCAACCAAAGTCTTTTGATTAGACACATAGTGTAAGGTACAGGCATTCTCTCCTGAAGCAGCGATCGTCTCAAACGCATTATCACTATTATCTAGAGCTAAACTATGATTGAAGTCTGC
>CAIXIN010000220.1 GCA_903919545.1 uncultured bacterium
ACCTATACTTATCTGGATGGCTCAGCAGCCAACTCCACAACGACGCTGTTGGCCAGTATGACCAATGGGACCAACGCAGCCTTCAATTATACTTATGATTCCAGTGGAAACATCCTAACGATCTCTGAAGGGGCAACACTTAAAGCCTCTTATACCTACGATAAGATGAATCAGCTGATTAGAGAAGACAATGTCTACACCTCAAAATCCATCGATTATGTTTATGACGTCGGTGGTAATATAACCAGTAGAAGTGAATATAATTACACAGGTGGTGTCAGAGGAACTCTGATCAAGACCTATGCCTATGGATATGCTTCTTCATGGAAAGACCAACTTGAGACTATCTCTTGTACTGGAACAGATTGTCCTGTTGAACAAAACTTTACTTATGATACTATTGGAAATCCACTCACTTATCGTGATGGGCTCAGTTTCGCTTGGGCCAATGGAAGAGAACTCGCAACGCTCACTAATAATGGGATATCAGGCACTTATACCTACAATGACAGTGGAATAAGAACTTCCAAGACTTATAATGGGGTCACCACTGATTACACCCTCAATGGGAGTAGAATCGTTCATCAAGATAATGGGACTACAGTTTTAGACTTCTTCTATGATGAGAATGGGAATCTGTATGGATTCAAAGAAGCAGGGGCCATGTATTATTATGTCCGCAATGGACAAAATGACATCATAGGTATTTTAAACAGTACAGGCTCGCAAGTGGTATCATATACATATGATTCCTGGGGTAATCCACTTACTCCAACCGGATCACTAGCATCCACCATAGGAGCAGACAATCCATTCCGGTATCGTGGATATTACTTTGATTCAGACACAGGACTCTACTACCTTAACAGCAGATATTATGATTCTACGGTTGGACGATTTATTAACGCGGATGGATTGGTTAGTGCGAGCAGTACTTTGCTTGGATCTAACATGTATGGTTATTGCGAGAATAATCCACTAACTCATATTGATGATAGTGGGATGTTTTTTAAAGAAATCAGCATGGCTTTGAGACTAACAACTCTTGTTGTTACCGTTGGTTCAGGCTTGTTTTCTGGTTCAATAACAACAAATGATATAATCTCAGACCTTTGTAATTATTCACCTAATAACTCTAATATATTACAGGTTAATTCAGCAAAAGTATTCTCTTCCTATAAGGGGGTACTAGTTATAAAACAAGATTTATTTACATCATTCCAATATGGAAGCACGATTTATCTAAATGAGTCGAGTAGCCCAAACATAATTAAACACGAATATGGACACTCAATTCAAGAAGATAAGATTGGAGCATTTTCTTATTCTGTTGGTATTGCAATCCCTTCAGTAGCTTACTATAATATTGATGCAGAATATAACTTGCCTAATAATCTATATTTCTCGATGCCTTGGGAACGAACTGCAGATGAATATGGCGGCGCAACAAGAGGTAAAAATTTCTATTATCCTGGATCTCTTGAACTATCTGAAAGTTATATTAGTGGACTTGAAGTTTTGGGTAATTGGTTTGGGTTTCTTGATTAAGGAGAGCAACAATGAAAAAGATAACGTCTTTCTTTTTTGTAATTATATCACTGTTATTGTCGGCGTGTCACGATACGAAACTTTATAGAAGAGAATTCCCAGATCTTCACATTATCGCGGTTGAATCAGTCATTGGTTCAATAAATGATGAAATGAATCGAGTCGTTGTGATAGATGAAGATGATTATGGCCGTAAGTTATTTGCTTTCAGTGGCTTTTCTCCAATGGGGCACAATAACAATAGTACGTCTATCATTGCGATCCTCATTTCACAGAGAACGGATCATGAATATTCATACTATTATGACTCTTTGAATTTCATCTCAAAAACAATAGACTCTGAGTTTATTGATCTATCCGTGCAGGAAGTCAATAATTATTTTAGTCAAGAAGACTTCGAGAAACTAAAAACTGCGAATGATTGGAACAAGCCTATTGATGAAGAAAAACTTTTTAGAGTGGAGATAACAAGAAAAAAAGTCTGCGATATCGAAGCGAAGGATGTTCGGAAATACAGTGATTTTTTTAGTGAGGAGCTTTACTACAGTTCAATCAATTGTTACGCTACAGATCAAAATCGGCTGACACTTGTCTATGTGTTATCATCTAGTATCTCTGAATCAGGTTATAATCGTATTTTCTTGTTCCTATTTAATCGTGATCACGAATTGATCTCAACGAAAGCACTAATACATATCTCGTCTCAATCAGATATTGAAGCAATCTATCAGTTCAAATTGCAGAATGGATGGACTTTTAGTTATGGAGACTGAGCAGTTGTATAATTCCATGATTCATTTATTGGGGTGTTATAAAAAGCGAAGTCCCTTTGTAAAATGTCATAATGGTACAAACAAGGTAGAAACAATATATTAATTACAACCTGAATGAACACCTACGTTTGAAGTTTTGAATTTCCATTCGTGACATGTAAAATCCCGAGATTTCATTTGCACGATATTTGCACGCTCTTATAAAATCGTACTCAATCTTATGCCAACTATGGTAATATAAGGCTGTAGAATACAGTGTTATGCAGTCTAATGCAATCTTAGAACGATTAAATTATTATCCGTCCCCGGGCACCAGACTAAAATAACTCTTCTTAGGAAGAGTTTTATATTTATGTGAGACATTTTGACATTAAGCTTATAAACCCTTATGATGA
>CAIXIN010000221.1 GCA_903919545.1 uncultured bacterium
ATAGAGTTTTCTAGAGATATCCAGTGGTAAACGATCAGCGGCTAAAAAATACATCATCTTCTGTTCCGCAGCCATATCCCATTGGAAAATATATCCAGGATTATTTGAGTTCACATAAGAACCTTTTGGATCTGGATTATAAGCCATTCTAAATAAGGTCTTATTGTCTTTCTCAAAGACAATGAAAGCCCAATCGATGCGATCGATGATGCTTGTAGCCAGAGTATGGATCTCTTCGTTTTTAAAATATTGATCTGCTGTAATGATCCCGTTGACACAAAGTGCTGTATCTATCGTTGAGTACTCGCATAAACGATGCCTTTGTCCTGTTTCTCGATCTAAGAAATGCGCAAAGAAACCCTTATAATGAGCCGCATGATCTCTTAAGGTAATCAAGGTACCTTTTACTCTTTGCTGTGCTTCCTCATCACTGAGCCATCTTCTACGATGTCCTATGACCCAAGCTGTTAACGCAAAACCTGTCGATGCTATTGAAGCAATCTGTGGTCTTAATGAATGATCACTACTTAAACCAAAACCTTTAGATGTCTTATCCAAATTCGTATAATCATTGAAAAAGTGAAAGGAACCTTTCACTTCATCGTTCAGAATGTTCCATTTATCCATAGCTAGTCTTTCTTACCTGAAGAGGCTCTTTCTATTAACTTAACTCTAATCTTATAAGACTTAAACGGACTCTCATTTTCAATCAATTCAATCAATTGTTTCGCAGCTAATGCACCCCAGTCTTTTCTAGAAACACCTACGGTACTTAGATCCATAAACTTCGCTAAAGCGATATCATCGAAGCCTACTACTGCGATATCTGTAGGGGCTTTTAGATTGTATTCTTTCATCGCTCGTATAAACCCTAGAGCCATTTGATCATTGGCACAAAATACAGCCTCAGGTAGATCATTGGTAGAGATGATGGTCTTACCTAAGAGATAACCACTTTGTTCAGTAAAGTCACCTTCATATTTATCTACTTTTAGATTCTTGAGTTTTGCTTCTCCTAGAAAAGCTTCAGTACGTTCAATACTATCAAAGGCATCTTTTGAACCCGCGATATAAGAGAATTTACGATAACCTTGATTATATAAGTGTGCAAAGACTTCTTTCGCACCTTGTCGATTGTCAGGCATTAATGGATAAGTATTTTCTACACCTAAGACGCGATCTAAGGTAACGATAGGAAAATGTTTCGCCGCTAATCGAACTAAGATATCACTTTTGATTTTAGAGTCAAAGATGATGGCCCCATCGACTTGACGTTGAGTAAGGATCTTATGGGTCGTTTCACTTTCAGGACATACGATAAGTTCATAATTGGCTTTCATAGAAGATTCATGAATGCCTTCAAGGATCTCTTCATAGAAAGAGCCCCCAAAACGAGAGATAAATACACCAATCGTATGGGTCTTCTTCATTTTTAGATTTCTAGCCATCCCATTAGGATGATAATTCAATTCTTCCGCAGCTTGAAGAATACGTAAACGGGTCGCATCACTTACTGTTCCGTTTCCGTTTAAGGCATAAGATGCGGTAGAGATACCTACATTGGCTAATCTGGCAACATCTTTGATCGTTGCCATCTTAGTTGACTTTCTTAATGTTGAGCTTCTCTAGACCTTTGAGAATGATCGGGTTTTTCATGGAGACATTATATACGATATTGTCTTGATAATTCGCCAACATCAATAAAGTAATGCCTTTATCAATCCCAATGACATCTGATGCCACCCACTTCTTAGTGAGGTTATATGCATCCACAAAGCCATACTCACCTGACAATTTCTGTACATTATAATAATTCAACATCGCTGTCTTGACTTCATCAGGAAGAAACAGAATAGATCCTATAGCTCCTGATGGGGCAACCGTATCATCGACTTTATGTTGATTATTGTCGAAACCTGAAGGAGGAGCGCCTAATAAGCCATTATATCCACTTGGGGAATCACACGCTGTTAAACCCCAAGCATCAGGACCTATCGTTAAACGTTGAGCATCAACTTTTACAGCGTAATCATAATGAGCTATCGTTGCAGCGACAGAGTTATCATACCAGTTCACTCCATTCGTATCTTGAGTATCCTTAAAATCGATCCATGCATGAGAGAATTGATAAGTAAAGATAGATCCAAACCATGAATGGATAAACGGAGTCTTTCCACCATAACTTTTGGTATCTCGTATAAATGAGTTGTATTCATCTAGTCCTGTAGGAGTGGTAGGTGAAGCAGCACCTAAGACATAAAGCATCAACTGTTCCGCATAGAAGTCCCAATGACCAGCGAAGCCTTCACCTGGTTTATAAGACATATAGAATTGATGATTACTAGGATCTACATACCAAGCCCAATTGACTCGATCATATAAGGTCGTAGCTTTTTCAGATAAACCAAAGTAATCCCCTGCGCTTAAGACGCCCATCATCAAGATGCCTGAATCGATGACAGATACTTCTGAATTCCACGCTCTTTCACCTGTTGTCATATCGACGAAATGAAAGAAGAAACCTTCTGTATTTTCCATAGACATCAAGGTATCAAAAGTCTTATCGACTCTTTCAAAGCCTTCTTCTTTAGTAATGTATCCTTTTTCAACACCGATGATATAAGCAGTCAAGGCATAACCTACGGAGGCCATAGAGGCTATCCCTTCTGATCCAGGATAACGATCTCTAACCAATCCATAAGCTGCTGAGCCGATGGTCGTATTGGCTTCTTCCCAAAAGAAATCAAAAGAACCACGCATTTCTAGTTCTATGACTTCATCGATGGTCTTGCCTTTAGGTTCTTCTACAGTGGGTTTACATCCCACCACTAGAAACAAAACTAAAATACTCGATAATAACTTATTCACCGGTAATACCTGACCTTTCTACAGATTCAACGAACCATCTTTGTAAGACGAAATACATGATCAATAAAGGAAGGATATTCAAGAAGGTTCCGCTTAACTTAACAGCTTCATTTAAACGATCAGCGATATTGATCATACCTTGAGGATAAAGATTCTCATAGGCTTGAACGAATTTACTTAAGGCCATAGGTAAGGTCTGTATCTTACCCGCTAAGAAGATCGAAGTCACATAGGTTTCATTCCAATACCA
>CAIXIN010000222.1 GCA_903919545.1 uncultured bacterium
AACCACGCATTTCTAGTTCTATGACTTCATCGATGGTCTTGCCTTTAGGTTCTTCTACAGTGGGTTTACATCCCACCACAAGAAACAAAACTAGGATACTCGTTAATAGTTTATTCACCGGTAATACCTGACCTTTCTACGGATTCAACGAACCATCTTTGTAAGACAAAATACATGATCAATAAAGGAAGGATATTCAAGAAGGTTCCGCTTAACTTAA
This sequence comes from uncultured bacterium, assembly GCA_903919545.1. Classification (GTDB taxonomy): domain Bacteria; phylum Bacillota_I; class Bacilli_A; order Erysipelotrichales; family Erysipelotrichaceae; genus UBA2212. The sequence goes on from CAIXIN010000222.1 coordinate 221, forward strand.
CAGCTTCGTTTAGTCGATCAGCGATGTTGATCATACCTTGAGGATACAAGTTCTCATAGGCTTGAACGAATTTACTTAAAGCCATAGGTAAGGTCTGAATCTTACCCGCTAAGAAGATCGAAGTCACATAGGTTTCATTCCAATACCAAACAATAGAGAAGATGATGGATACGATAAAGGCAGGCGTTGCGGAAGGCAAGGCAACCTTCATAAAGATCTGACGTTCAGTAGCCCCATCTAACCGTGCAGCCTCTTCTAAAGCCTTAGGAAAGGTCGTAAAGGTCTGATAGAAAATTAAGATAAAGATCGCTGAACGAAGGCCTTGTCCAAACAACGCAGGTAGAAACACCGCAAAGACAGATCCCAATAGTCCTAAGGACTTATACGCCAACATCTGAGGAATAATGGTCGTCTGGGCAGGAATAATAAAGGTCGCCATCAGTAATATAAAGATAAGGTTTTTTCCTCTAAAACGATAACGAGCCAAACCATAACCTACAAGTGAAGCTACAGCTGCTTGGAGTAAGGAAGGAACCACACTGATAAAAATCGTGATCAATAAATTGATTGGATAATTCAATACTCTAAAGGCTTTGATAAAGTTACCTACGTAGATCTGAGAAGGAACCCATTGAACCATAGAATTCAAGAGATCATCAGGACTCTTCATCGACGTAATAAACATAAACAACAAAGGATAAAGATAGATAAAGCCTATCGAAATCAGTAACATATACAATAAGATCTTAAAAATCAACCCATAATCGCTTCTATTCCCAAATAAGAAATTCTTTAGTCTTTCATCATAGAAGAGAATGATGCTTTGTTTTATGTTTGACATAGATCCTCCTAATACTGTTTCTTGCCGCGATAGCTCAGCAAGAAACTAATAATACCCAAGACAATCAATAAGGCAACCAAATAGATGAAACTCATCGCACTCGCAAATCCTATGCCTCCTAATACATTGTATGTTTGAGAGTAGACATAGTTAATGAGTTTACTTTCTGAGAAGTGAGATAAAGTAACCACGGTATAGAAGGCATTGATCAAGGTCGTGGTATGCATCGCTGGTAAGGTGATCTTCCAGAATGATTCCCATGCACTAGCTCCATCAATAGAAGCTGCCTCATAGATAGAATGATCTATCTTTTGTAAACTGGATAGATAAATAAGAATCTGAACCCCAGAGAACCATAGGATCAAGATAAAACTCGACATAAGGTATTGAACAGGTGTTTGTAGATATCGTGGTAAGGTAGCCACAAAAGACATCATCGCAGCGGAATCAGTTAATCCAGCCACCTTAGTCGCTCCTTGAGAGGTCAACTCAGCGATAACAGGACCACTGGTAATAACGACAGGTAAGAAGAATATGGTTCTAAATAGACCTTTAAACTTAAACTTTAAATTCAACATCAAAGCGATGATCATCGAGAAGATCAGTACGATAGGCACACTTACCAGTGTCTCAACGAAATAACTGATAAGTAACTGAATAAAAGTAGGATCTGTAAACAAAGCTCTTTGATAATTCGCCCAATTGACAAAGGTCAATACTACCCCATTTGTGGTAACTTGGACAGCATTCACACTATAGGTAAGCGTTTGAATCAAAGGGATAAAGGTAAACAAGGCAAATCCAATGATCCAGATCATTATAAAAATATAACCATTACGAGCTTCACGTAAACGATGAGAGATTTGATTTCCCTTTTTAGGAGTTGATTTTACTTTGCTCATTGGATTTGTACACAGATCGCGTCAAATGCTTTGACTTGATGTCCTTCGAAGACAAAATCTTCACTGGTATAGTTTACGACGATGGTCTTGTTGTTGGAATAAGAAATCACACTGATCCCTACTTGAGGTATAGAACGACTTATAACCGTGGCGCCTTTGACTTGACTAAGCAGATGATCCATCCACATATAGGTTGAGGATATAGATGTATCCCATTGTTCATAAGATGATGAATAGATCCAGTTTGAGCTTGTATCAAGAATCTTGCTGGTTGAATCATGGGTCAAGTAGAAGGAAGGATAGACATTAAAATCAACGAGTCTTAAACGTTCAAAGAGAACATCCGAAGAGAAGTTTAGAGCCGTTGAATACATATTGATCTTACCTGATAGCGCAATCTGTAAGAATGGAACAGTATCAGAGGCATAGACATAGCCTGAGTTGGTCACAGGAGTATCGTAGATGTTTCTCGCATACTTCAACGCATAATCGTTAGGACTATAGAAAGATAAACGATGGTCGATGCTGCTCCACAGATCACGATATGCA
>CAIXIN010000223.1 GCA_903919545.1 uncultured bacterium
GTAGGTATCGACCCAGTTCATATCGGTTCTGTTGATACATATGTAAGGCATGTTTACCTGGCACATAAAACATCAGACATAGCCCAATAAACAATAAAGGTCTAATCAATAAAGTTATCATCTCATTCATAGGTCTTGTCCTTTTCTAAAAATACTTCAACGATCTTATGGAATCGTGCCGATTGATTATGATAGGCATAATGATCTTCTTTCTCAAAGACGACCAAACCAGCATCTTTCATTTCCTTCTCCATGATCTTACCCATCCATAAAGGTGTTGCCTCATCGAACTCTCCCCAAATAAGTAAAGTAGGCACCGTAATCAAAGGCAAGGTCTTTCGTAGATCAGAATTGACGATCTTAACGAAGGATTGACGAATCACCCCTTCGGTATTCTTATAATCCGTGCTCCCAAAGAAGGCAGCCATTTTTTCTCGATGTGCCTTAAGAGGTTTTAGTTTAAACAGTTGTTTGGCAGTTTTATAAAAAGCCAAGCGGATATAGTAATCAGGACCTCGTTTAGGTTTAAGTCCAGCAGCACCTGTTAAGACGAGTTTATGGACCTTATATTGAGCAGCATAAAGCAAGGCAACTCTCGCCCCAAAAGAATGGGCAATAATAATAGGCTCATGGATCTCTAATCGATCGCATAAGACTTTTAAGTTGAGGGTATATTCTTCTACGCCCCAAGCTACAGGAGGTAAACTGCTTTCTCCGAAACCAGGGAAATCGATGAGAGTGACCCTAAAATATGGACTAAAAAAGTCTTGAGACGCTTGAAACATCTCTAGGTTTTGGCCCCAACCATGTAGACACAAGATATCTTGTCCTTTGCCTAGTTGGGTATAGTGAATCGTAACTCCGTTGATTTGTAGATTTGACATGGTCCTATTTAGTATAACCGATTAGTTAAGATACTCGGTCTCTTTCATTCTGTTTTCAAGACTGATGATGAAGGTCACCCCATTGTCTTCATTATGGATTCTGATCTTATAACCATAAGCTGTAATGACGCGATGAACGATAGATAGACCTAAACCAAACTGTCCACCTGAGCCTCTCTCATAAGGCTTAAACAACTGCTCCATACGATCTTCAGGGATCCTTATCCCATCGTTATAGACACTGAGCTCCTCTTTGGTCAAACGGATCTCGACTTGGGTCTTGGCATATCTTAAGGCGTTGTCGAGAAGGTTCTCAACGACCACACGCCAAGGTTCTTCTTGACCTAGATAGGAACAGGAAGTCAATTCAGTGATCAGTTTGATTTCAGGTTTTAAGACCTTGACTGAGCGGATGGCTTTTTCAACCACGCTCTTCATATCTGTCTTACCTGGTTTAGCGTCTTGGATCAAGTATTCCATTCGATTAAGTAAGAGTAAACTATGAACTTTCTTCTCTAAACGAGAGGCATGCTCAATGATGACATCGACGCTTGCTTCTAAGGTATCGTAAGGATAGATCCCGTCTTTAATGGATTCCCCATAGGATTTGATCGTAGCGATCGGGGTCTTTAAGTCATGGGATATGTTGTGGATCATTTCTTCTTTGAGCTCTTCTTGACGTTTAAGTTCTTTATTCATGGTGACAATGGCTGTGGCCAACTCACCGATCTCATCGTGACGATTGATGACGAGTTCTACGCTTTCACCTTTCTTATAGGTGTTGATGTAGAGCTCTATTTGTTTTAAGGAATGGATCAAATAACCAACCCAAGCCATAAGAAACAGAAAGATAAGTCCAACCATGATCAAGATGATATTGACGACTTCATTGATCAAGGCAGATTTAAACTGATTCATCGTATTGGTCACCATAAAGCTTACGATCCATACATTGTTGCCGATCTTGGTGGTCGTATAAGCTACATTGGGTTGAGAAAGCAAGGTGATGTTATCGGATGTTTCTGTAGTTTGTGTTCCTATTTTAGAAGTAAACTCAGAAAATAAATCGATCCCGATCTGAGTCGCCGCATTGGTCATGATGTCTTGAGAATCATCCGTAAAGATCACATAATGAACGATGGTTGGATCACTGTTTGAAAATAAGGTCTCTTCTGGAAAGAAGTTATAATAATTCTCGATGACCGCATCTTGAGATCGATGGATCAAAGAAAACATTTGATTTTGAGCGATGTTGTTGATGTTGGTAAAGATATACGACAATAAGAAAAACCCAAACAGGAAAATGGAGATCAGTACGAGACTGACCAACTGTTGGGTTAAACTCATATTCTCTATAAA
>CAIXIN010000224.1 GCA_903919545.1 uncultured bacterium
ACCTAGTTCAGGCATTTGGGCGATGATGGCGATGATGCCTCCTACCCAAAGTAAGATGGCCATCATAGTAGTCATGGTGGCTAAGAAGATAAAGATCGGATGTTTACCTTTCTTTTCTTCGATGATGTTTTTTCCATACTTTTCACGAGCACTTAAGACTTCTTGAGCTGTTAATCCGCCAGTTCTTGAATTCAAGACTGAGACAGCCTCATTGGAAGTTAAGGTATGAATGACAGTTATTCGTTCTTCGTTGTGTGTTAAGTTTTCCGTAGGGACACCCTTTGTTTACACCCTTCTCTTATTCAAACAGAATACACAATACTCCTTGTTTTGAATAAATACAAGCATTTGAACACTTCATACTGATAAGCATATTATTGAACTATAAAAACGTTAAAAGTAAGCGTATACATAGATAAATGTCGAATATTGGATGAAATAATCTTGTTTATGATAAGGATTCCTCTAATAGAATTCACCACCTAAATCTAAAAAGAAACTCACTGATCGAATTGAAGATGAACTGAGATTAAACAAGGCGTATAATAAGGTTAACCTTAACTTAGGAGGAATTATGATCATCCAATCAAAAGACAGACGTGTTTTGATCGATGCAGCTATGGGACGCATCGACAACGATCTGATAGTTTTTAACGCAAAGATTTTTAATGTGTTTACAGGAGAGATTCTTAAAGGAGAGATCTGGATCAAGGATGGGTTTATTACTCATGTGGAAGTTCATGATGAGTCCTTTCAAAAAGGCAAATCGAAAGAAAGTGTCGATGCCTTAGGAAACTATGTGATCCCAGGTTTGATCGATCCTCATGTCCATATAGAAAGCAGTATGTTGACCCCAAGACAATTCGCATCAGCGGTGTTGCCTCATGGGACAACGACAGTAGTTACCGATCCTCATGAGATCGCCAATGTCTATGGGATAAAAGGAGTTCAGTATATGATCGAGAGTGGTCTAGATACACCACTAAGACAACTGGCTCATGCGCCTTCGTGTGTTCCTTCAGTATTAGGACTTGAAAATACAGGGGCTATTTTTGGACCTGAAGAAATAGAGACCTTGTTTAAGATGAAGAATGTGATTGGATTGGCTGAAGTGATGGATTTTATCGGTGTCATTCAAAATGAAGATCGACTGCATAAGATACTAGATGTAGCTCATTCTCATCAACGCTTTATCCAAGGCCATGCGCCTTCGTTGGTAGGCCATGAAAGATCAGCCTATAAACTAGGTGGTCCAAGTTCAGATCACGAAATAACGACAGCTCAAGAGGCTATAGATTCATTAAGGATGGGACTGTATGTGGATGCGAGAGACAGCAGTATCGCTCAAAACATACCAGATATCGCTTTGGGAGTAAAAAACTTAAGATACCTCGATTACTTAACGATATGTACAGATGATCGAGAAGCTCAAGATATCTTAAATCATGGATCTGTGGATTCTTTGATCAATCTTCTCATCAAAGAAGGCGTTGATCCTTTAGATGCGATCAGATGTGGGACCTTAAACGCAGCTCGTCAGATCCATCAAGAAACACTAGGGGCAATCGCACCTGGTTATGTGGCAGATCTGGTCATCACTGAAAGTCTTCACCTAATCAAAGCGAAAAGTGTATATGTGGGTGGAAAACATATCGCTGAAGATGGGAAAATGATAAGTCCACTTAAGGAAATCATCTATCCACTTGAAAAAGAAAACTCCATCAATATACCATCTTTGACTCTAGATGATCTTACACTTAAGACCCCAATCTCAAATGGAGAAGTCACGGTCAATGTATTGTGTTATGAAGGAAGTGACAGTGTGGTCACGACGATCCAGAAAGAAGTTATGAAGGTCATCAATGGTAAGCTTCAACTCAATGATCCTCAGCTTAAGATCGTTGCGGTCATCAATCGATATGGTTTATCCCATAAAGCACTTCATGTGGTAAGAGATTTCGGGATCACAAAAGGCTGTGTTGCCTCTACTGTAGCCCATGATTCTCATAACCTCATCATGGTGTATGAAGATCCTCAAGATGCATTTGTAGCTTATAACCAAATAAAAACCACTCATGGGGGTATGTGTACTGTACTTGATCATAAAGTTACAGGATCTTTAGAACTTCCTGTGGCTGGTCTTATGGCCAATATCCCAATCCATGAGATGGCTGAAAAAGCAGAACACCTTAAACTTAGATTAAGAGAACTAGGTTTGACTCAGATGGAGAATCCTTTATTAA
>CAIXIN010000225.1 GCA_903919545.1 uncultured bacterium
CCCATTTCACGTGCTTTGGACATATATTTAGAAACCAAAGAACGACTGATATTGAATTTCTTAGCGATTTCGTCTTGAGTGGCACCTGATCCATAATACATGTGGGCCATCTCGATCAGTAATCGGACATCATCATTATATCCCATAGCTCCTCCTTATCGATTTTAAAGGTTTAATCGATGATTTGACCAAAGTCTTGGTCAAATTGCTTTCCACATCATAGTGGTAAAACCAAACCATTTTAGTTCTATGACAATTGTGATAGGTCATCACAATTTCTACATCATTAGTTTATGAGATAACAAAATCAATGTCAAATATTCTACCGGTTTGTGACATTTGTTCTTTTTTACACAAAAATAGATACTTATAGGCTCTTATAATTCACATGTGTTTTTTAGGATTCACAATTATTCCACTCTTACGTAGGATCTGAGTCATGTTTTCCTTTAAAGCGTGGACCGTTAGAGGCTTATTGGTGATGTCACTTAGTGTAACCATACTGTTGAGATCGATCTCAGGATATTTAGGATCCATTAGAGGATTCGCTAGTTTATAGAAGTCTCGTATGAGTTCACATCGATGAGATTGGTTTCCACTCACACAGATGGTGATCATCACCATGACCGCATCTTTACTTCGATATTGAGCCATCCCAGCGAATTTCTTTCCTCGTACACTAAGATCGTATTTTCCTGGGCAATAAGACGCAGACACTTCTCCTTCTTCTATAGGCATATGATAGTCTTGAAGAAGATGCTTCATAAGATTGACCCCAAAGGCATAAGATTCATCTAGACCACCTATTTCAGGATGATCTTTAGAGAAGAGGATACTTAAGTTTAGGATGCCTCTATCACAGACGACAGCCAAGCCTCCTGCTTTACGGATAAAGGTATTTATCTTAAGCCCAGAGATGTGTTTTAAGCCCTTTTCAAACTGAGGTAGAAGAGTATCCATCTTACCGAAAATGAGCCCATCAGTGCTCCAGAAACGCACGATAAAGCCATCCTTATGGATCTGTTTACTTAATTCCTTATCATAGGAAAGTTGATTCTCTAGAGAAACAGGTTCATCGATTAAAGACACATGCTTGAATAGACGAAAGAGGTTCATATTGATTTCAGTATACCTTCTTTTATGATTTATGACAAAAAAAGAATACGCATTGCGTATTCTTTTGTAACCCTTATTATGGTTAGCTAAGACTTATTGATAGATGAAGAAACTGAAAGCGTAAGCGATCAATACGGATACTGGGCCAGTGATCATTCTTGAGAACAATACAGCAGGAACCCCAATAGCGACTGTCTTAGCTTCAGCTTCGCCTAAGGTCAAGCCTACAGGAACGAAGTCACAACCGACTTGTGCATTGATGGCGAACAAAGCAGGAAGAGCCATCGATGGGGCAATATTGCCTTTACCGATTTCAACGCCCAACAGTACACCAACGACTTGCGCGATTACAGCACCAGGGCCCAAAACTGGGGATAGGAACGGAATAGCAGCAATGAATGACAAGACGACCATACCGATGATGTTTTCTGACATCGGCTTAACTGCTTCAGCAATGACATTACCGAGACCGGATACAGTGATCAAACCGATCATCATGGAGATGAATGCCATAAACGGCAAGACGTTTTTGATAACGATATCGATGGATTCACGGCCAGCCTGATAGAATACGCCTACGACTCCGCCAACAGCACGCCCGATAGAGCTGATTGCTTTAACGAAAGGATTTTGATTATTATTAGTCATTTCTTTTTTAGCCTCCTCTTTTTTCTTTTCGACGACTTTTGTAACTGCTTCTTTTTTAACTTCAGGTTTAACTTCAGCTTTTTTTGCATCTGATGCAGGCGCTACGAACGGTACGATGACCGGAGCAGATCCATCAGCCATGATGACGTCATTTACGGTGACACCAGAGACGAAGTTTTCTTCATTCATGTATTTGATGAGTGGTCCCGACGGTGAGGTCGCGATGATGTCGACGGTCTTTACGCCGAATTTCGGATAAACGCCGCAACGTGCTGTTCCGCCGCAGTCGATGACCGCACAGATCATTTGACTTGGTTCTACTTTAGTTGAGAAACCGTCAACGGCTTGAACGCCTAAATAATCTGCGATCTTCTTTGCTACCGGGTGGATGCCGCCGCCGGTAATCGATGCAACGATCTTAAGAGTTTCCGTTTCCTGAAGCAGGAATGGGCCTCCCCAACCGCCTTTACCTTTGGAGACTTTTACAACTTTTTCAGCCATAAATGATCTCTAGTCTTTCCACATCAGCTTGGTTAAAGTTTCAGTGACAATCCCTCTAATTAAAATAACGATGACGCCGACGATGAAATAGTACAAGGCCAACGGAGCGATATCGAGACCTAATTTGAGAATCCCAGAAGCGATGCCTGTCCAGACGAACAATTCGCCGGCATTAGCATGAGGGAATAAGCCCAAGATAGGATGAACGAAGGAAACCGCTGCGTCATAGAAAGCTGGTTTTTGTTTTTCTTCAACGAATTTACCGAAGCTATAGCACATCGGATTGGTCAAGAAGAATACGGCGAGGACTGGGAATACGGTGTAACGTAAAATAATGTTCTTTGTCGCGAATTTTGCGAAGTTTAGAACACGTTCTTCACCGATCAAAGCGATCAACGCATTTACGAAAGTCAACAGAACGATAAGGGTAGGCAAGATACCAGTGATGAGTCCAACTAATGTGGCTCCGCCGGCATTGAAGATTCCAATAAAGCCTTTAGCTAAATTTTCAAAGAAAACCATAATTCCTCCTTTTAATTGTTAATTAATTCAATTTTTGTAAAACCATTCTTCTCGCGCTCTTCGTTAATCTTATCAATGGCTTGTTGAAATGTCTTGAGCAAACGTTTATCAGTGATCTGAGCTTCCACTTCTTTGGCGCTCATCCCGATAAACTTTTTTAGTTGCTTGAATCGAGCCATAACGGAATAACCGGATAAGGCTTGAAAATCTCGTACGATTCCATTAATGTCGGTGACGACGATGACGATCACACCTCTACCTGCGTTAAACTTGGCTCTGGTCAAGCCGATACCTAAGTGATTGCCTACATTGTTAGTTTTCACATCTACGAATCTTTTTGTCATTGCTTGACTTTGAAAGAATGTAAATATGAACTGCAGGATCCATAGGCCAACCACTAAGATCACTAAACCCAAGTAATCCAACTTTAATTCCCTCCTCTCTTAGGAAATGGCAACTTATAGCTTGAAAGCGCTTAAGTTCCCCTCTTGTCGCCTATATTAAAGTAAACAGTAAGCGGTGTCAATTGAGTTAAGCCCATAAACAAGCAACCTTCACATTTGTGAATTTAGGCTACTTCATCACTTAAACTCTCACACAATTCACACAAACTGTAACATATGTTATATTTTACTATATAAATTGACAATCGTTCAAACTATCGATTATTATCTACTTGAAACATTTACAAATGGTGTAAATTGCGACAAGGAGAACACATGACGATTTATCAACAACTAAATGAAAGAGAATTAAGCGGCAATCCGATTAGAGTCGGAGTCATCGGCGCTGGCCAGATGGGTTTCGGGATGATTTCACAGATCGCGACCATTCCAGGCATGACTGTCGGAGGCATCAGCGACATCCGTTTAGAGAATGCCCAGAAAGCGAAAGAAGCTTACTTAGCCGCATCTGCTAAACCTAATAGTGTACTGGCTTCCACAAGCTATAGAGAAGTCATCAACTCTCCAGATGTCGATGTCGTCGTCGATGCGACAGGTGTTCCTGAAGTTGGGGCGAAGATCTGTATGGAATGTCTATTGGCTAAAAAACATGTCGTCTTATTAAATGTTGAGATCGATATTACGATTGGTACCTTAATGTACAATATGTTCAAATCTGCTGGGCTTGTATATTCAGGCTCCGATGGAGATGAACCTGCATCCACCTTTGAACTCTATTCCTTCGCTAAAGCCATGGGCTTTGAAGTTCTAGTGGCTGGAAAAGGAAAGAACAATAAACTACGCATCAATGCGAATCCTGATACCGTCGCTGAAGAAGCTAAAGAAAGAGGCGTAGCGCCTCATATGTTGGCTTCGTTTGCGGATGGGACAAAGACGATGGCAGAAATGACCCTCTTGTCCAACGCATGTGGATTTAAAGCCGATGTTACAGGTATGCATGGAGTATCTGGTCATCTTAAAGAAACCGTTGCTCAACTTCGTTTAAAATCAGAAGGTGGCGTACTTAATAGTTATGGTGTCGTTGAATATGTCGATGGATTAGCGCCTGGTGTCTTCGTTATCGTCAAAGGCAAATCCAAAGGTGTCATCGATCAAATGAACTATATGATGAAAGTAGAAAACGATCATCAGATCTTGTATAGACCTTATCATTTGGGCTCCTTAGAAACTCCGTTTACGATCGCAAAAGCTGTCCTTAATCATGAATTCTCGATTGCGCCTTTAGCGGGTCCTACTTCTGACACGGTATGTGTTGCGAAGAAAGACATCAAAGCAGGAGATCCAATCGATGGGATCGGTGGATACTGCGTTCGTGGGGTCATTGAATCTCATGTCGTTACGAAAGAAAAGAAATATATCCCTATTGGTTTGATCGCAGGTAAAGTCTTCGCTAAACGCGACATCGCCAATGGATCCTTTGTCACAGAAGACGACATCCAATTGGATACCAATACTACCGTTTGGAAACTTCGTAAGCTTCAAGATGAAATCTACGGGTAAGTTTAATGAGCACGATGAAGTCCACTGTTTTAGAAATCGGTGAAATGGCCTATTTCGAAGATTATCCTATATTGATTTTGTTTAATAAAACTGCCCCAGATGGGATCAGAGAAATCTCAATCATCCATGAATTTCAAACAGAACCCAATGAAGCGATGCTTAAAAAGGGTTCTAAGATCTTGATGGGTGGCACTGCTTATACCGTAGAAGACATCGGTTATGTGGCCAATAAGACCTTATATGAATTAGGTCATCTCTCGATGTACTTCAAGCTCGAAGAAGGTGCTGAACTCTTGCCTGGATCTGCTTTGCTTAGCCCTAATAAAGTACCTCAGCTTAAAGCTGGAGACGTCATTACTTTTATCAAATAGACAAAATGGACCTTAATCGGTTCATTTTTTATTAAGTTAATCTAGGCTTAATATAGACTCTGTTAAAATGTTCAAGGTGCGACTATGCCAAAAGGAACTTTATGAAAAAAACAGTGTTAGGTATATTGATTGGTTTATTGGTTTTAAGTGGATGTGCTAAGGCAGCTTATGATAAAGAAGATCTCGATAAAGTCGTCTTATCGATCAAAGAAGTGTATGGAGAAAACTATTATCCTTCTATGGAAATGGATGCGACCTTATTAGAAGAGATCGTTAAAGTTAAAGCAGAAGATGTGATCGAGTTTTTCGCAGAAGGACCTATGATGAGCAATCAAGTAGATACCTTGATCGTCATCGTGGCTAAAAAAGATAAAATCGAAGTCGTAAAGAAAGCTTTAGAAGATTATAAGTACTACCTTGAACATGATGCCTTCAATTATCCTATGAATATGCCTAAGGTCAACGCTTCTCAAGTCATCGTCAAAGGAAACATCGTTGCCTTTGTGATGTTGGGAAAAACGGATATGCGAAATGAAGCCAGCGAAGCTGAATACATAAGCTATGCGCAGGCACAAGTCCAGTTGGGTGTAGATGCCTTACTTGAAGCTCTTAAGTAATCATGGTTTTTTCTAGTTTGATCTTCGTCTTAAAGTTTTTACCTATTGCCTTATTTTTGATGTGGATTACGCCTAAATCGTATAAGAATGCGATGCTCTTATTGTTGAGCCTTGTGTTTTATACATGGGGAGAAGTACGATATGTCATCATTATGTTTGTCTCTATTGCGATCGATTATACCTGTTCTAATGGGATCGAGAATCATAGAGATGATCCTAAGAAGACCAAGATGTATTTACTTTTATCTGTATTTGGGAATCTATCTATCCTATTCTTTTTCAAATATACAGATTTTGCGATTACGCTTATAAACGGAGCTTTTCATACACAGATACCTCTATTAAACTTGACTCTCCCATTAGGGATCAGTTTCTATACCTTTCAAACGATGTCCTATACGATTGATGTGTATCGAGGTCATTTGAAAGCGGATCGTAATATCATCGATTTTGGAGCCTTTGTATGTTTGTTTCCTCAGCTTATCGCAGGACCTATTGTCACCTATGGACAAATCGCCAAGGAACTTAAAAAACGTGTCATTACTTTAGATAAGTTCTCAGAAGGCGTGCGTATTTTTATCGTTGGTTTATCATCTAAATTACTTCTCGCCAATAGTATTGGTTTATTATGGGATGATGTCTTAGTACTAGGTCCTTCTCGTATCTCTACTCCTTTGGCTTGGTTAGGCTTAGTTGCCTTTGGTTTTCAAATCTATTTCGACTTTAGTGGTTACTCACTGATGGCTATAGGAATGGGCAAGATGCTTGGCTTTGAATTCCCTGATAACTTTAATTATCCTTATATCTCATTAAGTATGACTGAGTTTTGGAAACGTTGGCATATGACTTTAGGCTCTTGGTTTAGAGAATATGTCTATATTCCACTAGGTGGAAATCGTAAAGGCTTAGGGAGACAGATTTTTAATCTATTTATCGTTTGGTTTCTAACAGGTCTATGGCATGGGGCTTCTGTCAACTTTATCCTATGGGGTCTTTACTTCTTTGTCTTATTGGCAAGTGAGAAACTCTTTCTACTGAAAACCTTAGCTCAACATAAAGTAATAGCCCGAGCTTATTTCATCATAGGGATCTTAGTAGGGTGGAGTATATTTGCGATTACAGATCTAAATGTCTTATCCCTTTATATCAGTCGTTTATTTGTGTTTAAATCTGGGATCGATTGGATCTATTTTACATCTAACTATGGAGTCATATTATTGGCCTGTGGGCTCTTCTCTACACCTTTTATCGCTAAGATCAAAGATATCAAGTTAGTAGCTCCTGTCTTAAAGTTATCTACCGCTTTACTCTTTATCATCAGTATTGCTTATCTGGTGGATTCTACTTATAATCCATTCCTGTACTTTAGGTTCTAACATGAAAAATATCAGCTCTAAAG
>CAIXIN010000226.1 GCA_903919545.1 uncultured bacterium
AGGTCAATAGTTAGGAGAAAACCCGATGAAACAAGATCTCTACATAAAAGACAATACCGCCATAATCAACTTTTCTACCTTTTTTGCCCAGACAACCGATGAATTCATCTCATCAGATAGTTTCAAGAAAATGATGAGTCATTATATGACCAGCTTAAAGACTGAGAATAGTGAACGCTATCAATGGTTGACCACAGGTCAAAGCGAAACTGAAGCACTAACACAGTTGGTCAAAGTACTTAAATTACTATTGGTTCTAGACGTTGAAGAAATCAAACATCCTCTTCTAAGCGATTTAGGTCGCTTTAGTGCGATGATCGAAGATTGGTATAACAGTTGGAGACAACTTCAACGATGCTCCATCATCAAGATCTCCTCGTCTCATAGTGGTCAAGTCAATAACTTCATCGAAGCAGATACAAAGTTCAACGCATTGATCCTATCTGTATATCGTGGGATACAAGAAAAGATCCAAGGACATAAGAATAGGGTCTATCGTCAACTTCAAGCAGGAACCAACGCATCGATGGTCCTTAAAGACATCAAATGGCCTATCTTTGAAGGCTATGAAGCTCTAAAAGGCATCCCTTATGTAGACTCATTGCTCTTAAGAGCGCCTTTACTACTTCACCCAAGAAGCTCTAAACGAGTCGGTTCTTTTGAACCTGTTTCTGTGAATCCATTTCATGGATTAACTTTAGATAAAGAAGAATGGTACTGTTATCCTGCGAAAGTAGGAAGCTTATTGATTTTGATCTATGTCCATATCGATTTTACATTCTCAGGCATCGCCAATGCAAATCTCTTTGAATTGGCAGGTGATGATGAAGTCCTAAAGACTAGACCTGATGGGATTGTCTTGTTTGGGCTAAAAGATAAATCAGATGATTGTACCTACACTTATGATGAGAAAAATAATGTTTGGGTAGGTAAAGTACCTTATCAAACACGTATAGAATACTTCGGTTATATGAAGAAAATGGTTCTTACCTTACACAACGCCATCATGATGAAAAAAGGGTGGTTACCTATCCATGGATCGATGATCAATGTCAACTTTAAAGATGGAAGACAAGTAGGGGTCGTGTTTATGGGAGACAGTGGGGCTGGTAAATCAGAAACCATCGAAGCCATGCAAATGCTGGGTCATGATGATCTTGTCAGTATGGATGTCATCTTCGATGATATGGGATCATTCCATGTTGAAGGCAATCATGTGGTTGCCCAAGGTACAGAAATCGGAGCCTTTATTCGTTTAGATGACCTTGATAAAGGATCACCTTATAAGACAATGGATAGATCGATCTTTATGAATCCTGAGTCTACGATCAATGCTCGAGTTGTTATCCCTGTCAATACCTATAAAGAGATCGTTAAGAGTCATCGAGTAGATTACTTCTTCTATGCCAACAACTATGTCGATAAGACAGGGCTCTTGGTAGTAAATACAGCGTCAGACATCAAAAATGTCTTCGTTGAAGGTAAACGTATGGCTATGGCGACGACCCATGAGACTGGTTTATCTACGACTTATTTTGCGAATCCTTTTGGACCTATGCAAGATCAAAAACTCTGTGATCCTTTGATCGAGATATACTTTAAAGCTCTGGATGATTATCAAGTCAAGACAGGAGAGATCTATACTGGTCTAGGATTAAAAAACAAGGTGGATAACCACCTTGAATTGACTGCTAAAGCTGTTTTAGAGCTCATACACGATTAATCAATAAGATAGCCTAGTGTGATTAACATCTTAGCAATCCCGTCTTCATCGACAGGGGATGCCACATAATGGGCTATTTTTTTTACGGCTTCTACACCATTGCCCATCGCGACACTGATAGGGGCATGTTGAAGCATATCATAATCATTCATAGAATCTCCAAAGGCAATATAGTAATCAGAATGACCTGTGCTTTCTAAAAGATCTAGAATACTATGATGTTTAGATACACCGGCCTTCAAGACATCGGCAGAAGTGGTCGTAGTCGCTCTGATCTCTATTCCTTCAATATCACTTAAGATGTTCCAATCAAAATCTTCACTCTCATAGATCAAGATCTGATCGATGGGTTCATCTTCGTAGTCTTTGACTTCTGGGATTGGTTCTTTGAAGTATCGATGAGCGATCTCTACATAAGCATTGGCCTTCATACTCAACATATCGCCTTGAGGACCACTTAGAAATACAGGCATATCAAGCTTATGACATCGATCTATCAGTTCTCTTACGATCTTAGGATCATGGGTATGTTGACGAAGGATCTTATAGTTACCATCCATGATCACATGACCATTGTTTAAGATAAGGTATTTCCACTTCACAAGACCATCTAATTTTAAGGTCCTAAACATCTTGAGGTTTCTTCCAGTAGCGATACATATCGAATAACCTTGATTATTTAAGGTATTAAGTGCTTTTAAAGCAGATTCAGGAATCTTATGTGTAGTAGTATCCAATAAGGTTCCATCTATATCGAAAAACAGGGCATTTGGTAAGTTCATGTGTTCATTATAGCAAACCTACCCCATTCATCCCATTAGAATGATAGAATGTTTAAATGATAAAACTTTTCGTATGTGATATAGACAACACCTTATTGAACAAAAACGTTGGAATGCCTCTTGCTAATCTTGAAGCCATCTTGGCTTTACAGAAAGCAGGGGTCATTGTGGCTTTAGCCAGTGGCCGTATCAATGTAGGGATGATAGATATTGCTCATCAACTACAACTGGATAAATATGGAGGATATCTAATAGCTTCTAATGGTGCCTATGTTCAATCTCTAAGTGAGGGCAGAGTCCTGTGTAATGAATTGATTGCATTAGATAAACTTAAAGAAATGGTAGATCATGCAAATCGTTTAGATATTCATGTCTCCATTCAACAGGGGAATCTTCTTGCCTATACTGTTGCTGATGATGCTGTAAGTTATAACCGAGATGTCATCGGTTTACAGGTAGAACACCATCAAGATCTAAGCGATTATCTCTATGAAGCATCCAATAAAGTAGAAGTAACTGGTTGGTTTCATGGAGATGAGGCTCCTTTTGATGAATTCTGTAAGTTATATCAAAACGATTATAGTTTGATTCGAGGTAGAGGGACCTTTCTCGATGTGATGCCTTTAGGCATAACGAAGGCAAGTGGTGTCGCAGTCGTCATGAAAGAACTTCATTTAAAACAAGAAGAAGTCGCAGCGATTGGAGATGGGGAAAATGATCGACATATGTTAAAGGCTGCTGGTTTATCTGCAACCTTAGCTAATGCAAGTACATCTCTTCAGGAAGATGTCGATCATGTAGTGGCTTCCGTTGAACAAGCAGGATTATCTCATTTCGCTCATTTAGTCTTATCAAAAAACGCAAACTAAAGGCATCTTTCGATGCCTTTTTACTTGTTTACTTTATTGGATGAAGTTCAGCGAGGATATGATCGTGTTCTTCTTTAGTGAACTTATAGAACAACATAGGAATGATACTTAAGAGACAAGAGATCGCTGGGAATAATGATAAGAGGGAGAAGATCCCTGCATAGGCTAGAGGTGTTTGAGCAACGACATCCCCTTGATATCCCACAAAGGCCAATACGATGCCTATGAAAGCTAAGCCTAAGGCACTTTGAAGGATGGTCGCAAAGGTATTAAGCGAGAATACGATACCTTCTGCGCGTTTACCTGTTTTATGTTCAAGATAATCCACAGTATCGCCTACGATAGAATAGGTTACTACATCGTTGATCCCTATGGATATACCACAGATAAACATGAGCCCAAAGACGACGGTCAGATTTCCATAACCTAAGATAAATAAGAGGATATGAGAGAAGAATCCTAAGATCAAGGTATTTATATAGGTCATCTTCTTGCCCCACATATGAACAAGCTTTGGGGCAAAGAACATTGAGAAGATCATCGCTAAGATGAGGGTGCCTCCTAAGATCGTATATTGATTAGGATCAGCAAGATTCTTATTGGCGAAGTAGAGACCAGCAGTTGCGATGACCATTCTAAAGGCACCCATTAAACGACTGAATTGTAAAATCAATAAAGGCTTATTTTGAGCGATGATTCTAAATTTAGGAGCTTCTTCGCTACTTTGTTTAACACGTTCTTTCGTTCCGAAACCTGCCAAAGCAAACAAAGCTGAACCTACGATCCCAATGATCATGGCAGTTATCAAGTATGCACGTGCATTACCTGCGCTATTCTCAACAGTTGATCCACCTAAGGAATTGATCAAGATCGGTGGGACCAAGATCCCTATCGCCATCCCAATATTACAGAAAATTCGAACCATCGTAATCAAACTCAATCTTTCTTCTGGATTTTCAGTTATGGCGACAGACATTCCCCAATAAGGAATATCGGTTATCGTGAAGGTCATAGACCACATATTATAACTGATGACCGCATATAAGATCTTGATGCCTGGGCTCATATCAGGTACAGCGAAAGTCAAAATCGTAAAGATCGCAAGCGGAATAGGTACTGCCATTAAATAAGGTCTTAGTTTACCAAATCTCGTCTTGGTCTTATCGACCAACATTCCCAT
>CAIXIN010000227.1 GCA_903919545.1 uncultured bacterium
CATGCTTGAGGGGTATTTTCTTCTTTGATGATACGACGAATTGCGTTTTCTAATTCTTTATTGTTATTGGCATTCCCATAGACTTGTTCATCTAAAATGGCGACAGGAGCTAAACCACAAGCTCCAACACATCGTGTCGCATCTAATGAAAACATATTGTCTTTACTGGTTCCGTTGACAGGTGAATTGGTCAAGATCTTAACTCGATCAAGTAATAGTTGTGACCCTCTAACATAACAAGCAGTTCCCAAACAAATGTTGATGACATGTTTGCCTTTGGGTTCAGTGGTAAATTGTGTATAGAAACTAACGACCCCAAAGACTTCAGCAATAGGAACGTCCGCTCCAACACTGATTTTCTCCATGGCTTCAAACGGGATATACCCGAGTTGTTTTTGAACGTCATGAAGCATCAACTTAACAGGTCCCTTCTTATCTTTATGCTCCGCCACAATCACATCAATTTTCTTTAAGCTTTCAGTGCTAAGATTCATCGTAGATTACCTCGGTTATTTGTGAATATTATAACATAAGTAATTTATTGCTCAAGGTTTTTCTTCAAAAAGGACATAAAATTTCATAGATTTTAGGTCTTGTAAATGCTTTTGACCTAAAATCATCTGAGACCCTTGAATTCTAAACGCATGATATAATATCAATAAGCAAGAATTCATTCACTAGGAGAAAACCATGAAAAAATTAATACTTCCTTTAGTCGTCGTTGTCGCTTTAGTCGCTGTGCTTTTTTCAGGATATAACGGTCTTGTTAGAGATGAAGAAGCAGTCAACGGAAAATGGAGCAGCGTTGAAACTCAACTTCAACGTAGATCTGATTTGATCCCAAATTTAGTGGCGACCGTGAAAGGTTATGCCGCTCAGGAGACAGCCATATATACAGCTTTAGCTGATGCAAGAGCGAAACTTGCAGGTGCTGGTAACATCGCTGAAACTGAAGAGGCTCAAGCGGATATGAACGATGCCATTAGTCGTTTACTGGTCATCGTTGAGAATTATCCTGAACTAAAATCCAACACCAATTTCTTAGCTCTACAAGATGAATTGGCAGGCACTGAAAACAGGATCGCTACAGCTCGTACCGATTATAACGAAGCAGTTCAAACCTATAACACCAAGATAAAATCTTTACCTACTGCTTTGTATGCAGGTCTATTAGGCTTTAGTCCTAAAGATTATTTTGAAGCGGATGAGAATGGAAATCCGAACGTAGAATTCTAAAAGCCTTTTATGAGGAAACTATTTTATAGAAGTATCCTAATGTCTTTCTTCACTGGGATGCTTTTATTGATCCCTTTGATTCATCCATTAGCTACGTCGATTCCTCAACCAAACGATACTTTTTATGTGTTAGATGAGGTAGGTCTCTTATCAGAATCTACGATCTCCACCATCATCTCCACATCACAGGAACTTCAATCAAAAACGAAAGCTCAGATCGTCGTTGTGATCGTACAATCGATGGATGGACAAAGTGTCGAGACTTTCGCATTAGATATCCTTCGTGATTGGGGCATAGGTGATAAGGATCTGGATAACGGTCTTTTGATTCTTTTATCCATAGATGAAAGAGTATCTCGTATAGAAGTAGGTTATGGATTAGAAGGCATCTTGAATGATGCTAAAACTGGTCGTTTTCAAGATACCTATATGCTTCCCTATTATACGGCTGGTGATTTTGATCAAGGCATTCTAAATGGATATCTTGCGTTTGCCCAAGAAGTCGCAAAAGAATACAACATTACACTTGATATCAACAATCCTATCCCATATACAGATACAAGCAATGATATCTCAGATGTGCCTTCATGGATCAGAATCTTAGCGCTCATCATCTTTGTTTTGATTTTTGTTACGATGGACATAAGATTTCTAAATGGAGCACTCTTAAGATTGTTTTTTTCAATCATATTTAGTGCTAGTTCTGGAGGAGGATCATTTGGGGGTGGTGGTTCAGGTGGTGGTGGAGGTAGTTCACGAAGATGGTAAAGCCATCAACACAGTTGATGGCTTTTTTTCGTTTAACCATTACAGAATTTATAGAATGCCTTTTGCCTTTAATGTAAGAATCAAATGGTCTATCAACCCATCATATACCGTCCCATCAATCCCTGTAGAAGCTGCTCCTTCTATGTTTTCTTTTCGATCATCGATCATAAAACAAGATTCTGGGTCTAAATCAAAACGAGACATTAATGAGAGATAAAAGGCAGAATCAGGTTTGATTTGATGAATTTCAGCTGAAATCAATACTCCATTAAATTCATCAAGGGCTTTAATTTTATCTTTATACTCATAGAAGCGAATGGATGCGTTTGATGCGAGATAGAGTTGATAACCTTTTGACTTCAATAGCTTCACAAGAGGAATCATCTCTTCTCTTACGATAACGGTTTTTGGCCATTCTAAGAAAATCGTATGAACCAAAGGATGCATCGATTTAGGTAACCTAAGACAAATCGATGCTTCAGCTTCGTTTTCAGAAATGGATCCTCTATCCAAGTTCACCCATTCACTCTTTAAGAATATCTCTTCTGTTAAAAGTTCTATGGTTAACTTATCATCGCAAAAAGCAGAAACGATAGCCCGTGGATCAAAATCGATCAGTACGTTTCCCATATCAAATAGAATGGATTCATAAATTTTCTTAGTCATGTTTTTTCTTGAGTAAGCCTTTTAATCCTTTGATGGTGTGTCCATTGGCGAGATCTACGATCGCATAAGCGAGTGATTCACTTAAAGCACCTTGACTCATCAACATCGTCGATCTTAAAGGTGTCGTCATCACAAAAGACATCATCATTTTAAACTGATTGGATTGTGTATCTGATGGGGAATAATTCCCCGCTTTCATCAACATGTTTCTAGAAACGATCTTCATCATCTTACCTATCAAAGTATGACTCATATCGTTTAAAGAAGAATCAATACTAAACTCACCTTTTCTTAATGGTTGATCAATTGGGATCGCTTTCTCATAGACAAACTCGAAATCTTTATCACTTGGTTTTCCCTCAAGTGTTTCATACCAGGTGTTGTGCCATGCTTTCTCTACGTGTTGTAGACCGTTAGTTTTTAGTGTGATTGTTTTTCTTAAACGAATATCTTGACTAGATGCCCCGACTTGGATCTCATATTCCCCATCTGCGCAGATGAAGCGTTGATAAGAGGTATCGTAATACTCAAATGCACTCTCATCCAAAGAAAGATGAATGACTTTAGATTCACCAGGCTTAAGTGTTATTTTCTCAAAAGCTTTCAACTCATGAGACGCAAAGAAATTGGCTTTCGTTTTATTAGAGACATAGATCTGTATGACTTCAGATCCACTTCTTTCTCCTGTATTGGTTAAGGTAAAGCTTAAGACATTCTCCACATAACTAAGATCACGATAACTAAAAGTGGTATAACTTAAGCCATGTCCAAATGGATAGAGGACTTCTTTCTTCGCAGAATCATAATAACGATAGCCCACGAATATGCTTTCTCGATAGTTGACTTGTTTCTGTTCATACCCAAAATGATCTGAGCTTGGACAATCCTCATAACTTAAAGGATAGGTTTCTGCCAACTTACCACTAGGATTCACTTTCCCTGTGATCACATCAACTAAAGCTAAGCCTCCTGCTTCTCCAGGTAAATATCCATTTACGATGGCTTTTACTTTTGATGCCCAAGGCATCTCAACCACAGATCCTCCCGCTAAGATAACGATGACCTGTGAAGTCTTTTTTAGAACTGTTTCGATGAGTTGATCATGAGATCTTGGTAAAGCCATATTTAAACGATCAAAGCCTTCGCTTTCAAGCTCTTCTGTGAGCCCTACGAAAACGATGACTTCTTGATCAAGCTGGATATTTCTTGTCGCATTATCAATCAATGAAAAATCATCTGAGTTGAGTACGTTATAGCCTTTCTCAAAATGATAAATAATCTTAGCTTGGTCTAATCCATCTAAGAATGATTCTACTTTGATGGGATGAACTTGAGAAGATCCTGAGCCTTGTATGCGAGGGATCTGAGCGAGTTCACCTAAGACTAAGATCGATGATTTCTCTTTTAATGGGAGAAGATGATCCTCGTTTTTAAGTAAGACGATGCTTTCTTGAGCGACTTTACGCGCAAAAGCACGATGAGTTACCTCATCGAAGTCTACTTTTCTTCTTAAGGCAGGAAGAGACTTGTTGATGAGGTCTAGTACTCTTAAAGCGCTTTTATCGAGCTCTTCCATTTTTAAAGAGCCATCTTCTAATGCTTTTTTAACTTGATCTAAATAGAAATGATGATTCCCTGGCATTTCTAGATCTAGACCTGCTTTGATGTCTACAGATCTCTCATGAGCTGCTCCCCAATCACTCATTACTAGACCTTTGAAACCCCAAGATTCACGAAGGACTTGATTCAATAACCAAGGATTACTACTGCTATGGATCCCATTGATCTTATTATAAGAACACATGACAGTCCAGGGTTGGGCCTGTTTGATCGCAAGCTCAAAAGATTTGAGATATATCTCAAACAAAGCTCTTTGATCGATATTACTAGAACCTGTCATACGATCAGATTCTTGGTTGTTTCCTGCGAAATGTTTTAATGAAGTCCCTATACCTTGGCTTTGTATTCCTTGGATCATTTTAGAAGCTAAGAGTCCTGATAAAAGAGGATCTTCACTAAAGTATTCAAAGTTTCTTCCACATAAAGGATTTCGTTTGATGTTGATACCAGGACCTAAGATCACAGATACTTTCTGATCGATGGCTTCTTCACCTAAGACTTGACCCATTTTATAAAGTAATTCTTTATCCCAACTACAGGCACTTAAGCTCGCAGTAGGAAAACAAACTGAAGGAAAACTATCTGAGATACCCAGTTGATCACTATCCCCTAGCTGTTTACGCAATCCATGAGGTCCATCTGTCACCATGATTTCTGGAATCTCTAATTCAGGATAAGATTCTATATGCCAAAAATCTTTTCCTGAACATAAACGGATCTTGTCTTCAGTTGATAATTGACTTAATACAACTTGAATGTTCATACGGTCCTCCATATGACTAAAGCGCCGCATTAAGCGACGCTAACTAAACACCTATATCAATTTTTCTTTATGTAAGATGGGAGGTATCATCACCCACCAAGCAATCATCCAGAATATAAGCAAGACATGAAGCGTATCATTTTCGTTGAACCAGAAACCTGTAGCGTTATAGATAAGCGTTCCTTGTCCAGCAAACAAAGCCACAAAATAAGCCAAGTTGATAAAGATAAAGACGATCCATAGAATCAACATCTGTTTATGTAAAGTCTCGTTTCTATGTTTGATACTCAATACGATAAATATAATTAGATTAGGACTTAGAAACAAAAGCATCCCTTCATAAGACAACATAAACTGAACAGGAATCAACATCCCTATGCCTTGAAATATCGTAAAGGTTGCGACACTCACCAAGGCGATCTTCTTCAATAGAAGAGATAGTTTATAGCTTTTCATCAAGGAGGCATATGCCATCAAGATCGCATTTATAGATATAACAGTTACTGTCATATAAAGTAGTTCTACCCAATCGGTAAATAGACATTGAGTTAACCCTGTACATTTTAAATAATAACCGAAAGCTTGATAACTTAATCCCGCTAAGAAAGCTCCAATTCCCCAAAAGATAAAATTGATCCCCAACCAATACGCAAAACGGCTCTTCTTACTGATAAAGTAATGGATGCCTAAAGCAATGGTCAGTATCGATAAGATCAATATGATGATTGAAGAGGAAGGTTGCTGAATGATAAGATTACCAATCGTAAAAGAAGGCCACTGATCCAGATAAGCTTGAGTAGAAATAGATGGAACCATAAACAAGGTCCCTACTTTCCCAAAGGTTGTAAATATAAAGAAACTCACACCCGTATAAATCAATAAAAGAGTCCCAATCGTTTTATCTTGTTTCATATAGTTTAGTATACCACTTCTTTCCGTTGGCGTTTTTCTCTGTTTATCTCGTTTTAGAAAGCTTTATTCTTTAGGTGTATATTTCGTAGTATAGCCAGGATTATCTTCAGGACGTAATTGATTAGGGAAATTCATATCAGTTTTGATATCTAAAGAGACTTGTTTGATGGCTTTGAAAACTCCATATGGATCTTCG
>CAIXIN010000228.1 GCA_903919545.1 uncultured bacterium
GATCATTGGTGGCTACCTTAGTTGGTAAATTGGTCTTTGGTGGATTTGGTCAAAACGTATTCAATCCTGCTGGGGTTGGACGTGCATTCACCGTATTGGCTTTTGGTGGATTCATTGCCTCTCAATTTCCAGACATCGTTTCAGGATCTACCCCAAACAATGTCATGGAATCTTTAGGCTGGGTCATTACGAAACCTGAAGCTGTCAGTGCTTACTTAGGTCAATTCAATGGTGTATGGGGCTTGTTTACAGGCCAATACGTTGGTGCCTTAGGTGAAACAAATACCTTATTGATTATGGCAGTTGGGATCTACTTATCTTTCCGTAAGATCATTGATTGGAGAGTTCCAGTCGTATTTATTGGTTCCTTGTTTGCTTTTGCGACCATTATTATGTTTGCGAAAGGTATGGATTGGTGGTATCCGTTCTTCTTTATCTCTACAGGAGGAGCGATGTTTGGGGCTGTCTTTATGTTGACAGATCCAGTTACCTCACCGACATCAATTCCAGGTCGCATCATCTTTGCGATAGGGGTTGCTTTCTTAACGACCTTGATCCGTGTTAAAGGGAATTTACCTGAAGGGGTCATTCGTTCAATCTTGTTTATGAATATGATGACACCGTTGATCGATCGTATGATGGATGGTTGGCCTTTGAAGTCAATGAAGAAATATGCAATCTCGATTGGGTCTGTTCTACTGGTTTCTGTATTGACCGTAGGATTTACTACCTCTGCGATCTCTTATAAAGAACCTTATGTACCTGAAGAAAAGAAACCTACATTAGGAGAAGCCATCCTATTTAGTACTTTAGTCGATGAAGGCAAACTTAGTATTCTAAGTTCTACCGTAGACGGAGACCTCGTTACGTATTTGATCTCAGTCGATGGATTCTCAGTACTTGAAGCAGATTGGGAAACTGATCCTCAACCTAATGTGGTCGAGGTTAAGGTCAACTTAGCTTCACAGACCATCGTATCTGTTGCTTATGCGACTTTCAGTGATTCTGCTCAATTTGAATACAAGACGAATCATCCGGATTTCTTAAATCAGTTTGCTGGTTTATCCATAACCGTTGATAACAGTGTCGATGTCTCCGTTGGAGCCACCTATACGACCGATTCAGTCATTCGTGCCGTCAAAGCAGCCATAACATCTGCCTTGACGCCTCGATAAGGAGCTCATCATGAAAAAAATTATTTCATTAACTTTATTCTTAGCCTTGGCTTCTGCCTTGGCAGGAGCAGTCTTAGCAGGTGTCAATAGTATTACAGCTCCTATTATTGAAGAACAGAAGATCGCAGCAGTTAAAGCGACTCTAAAAGAAATCTTCCCAAGTGCGACTGAATTCGCCGAAGTTAAATTTGAAGATGCTTCAGGCAAAGTCAACAATGTCTATGAAGCCAAAGGACAAGGTTTCGCTTTAAAGGTTACCGTTCAAGGTTATAAAGACATCATCACTTTCTTAATTGGGTATGATCTCAATGGAGAAGCTGTTGGATTTAAAGTTGTATCGATCAATGATACTCCTGGTATCGGGATGCGTATCGGCGATCAAGAATTCGCTGATCTCGTTATCGGATCATCCGTGCCTACACCAGTGGATACTTTAGCTGGTGCAACCGTATCATCAGCAGCAGTCGTTAAGGGCATTGAAGCAGCCATCGTTGTCTTCAAAACCTTAGCAGAGTATTAGGAGGCCTCATGAAAACTTTAGGAAACTTCTTACTTAATCTCTTAAAAGAAAATCCTGTCTTTGGTTTATATTTGGGTATCTGTTCAACCTTAGCCATTACCACTAATCTGGACAATGCGATAGGGATGGGCGTATCCGTATTGATCGTACTCACTATTTCTAACATCATGATCTCATCTATCCGTAAAATTACGCCTGATGAGATCCGTATCCCTGTCTACATCATCGTTATCGCGACTTTGACCAAAGCGATTGAGCTTTTGATCAAAGCCTTCGCTCCTACGATCGATGCGGCCTTAGGTGTTTATTTACCTTTGATCGTCGTTAACTGTATCATCTTAGGAAGAGCCGAAGCTTACGCAAGTAAAAACAACATCTGGAAATCTACTTTAGATGGATTGAATATGGGTCTTGCTTATACACTGAGCTTAGCTGCGATGAGTATCATTCGTCAGATCTTGGCTGATGGTGTCTTGAGCCTAAACAATCCTTTCAATAGTACCTTGATTTTCGAAATCAACATCATACCTGCTGAGTATCGTATTGCGATCTTTAAAGAACCTATTGGTGCTTTCTTGACTTTCGCCTTCTTAGCAGCTGGAGTCGCGGCGATCCAAAATGCGACCGCAAAGAAAGCTGAGGTCAAATAAATGGCTGGCTTAATCACTCTATTTATTAGTAATGTCGTTATAAGTAATGTCGTCTTGACGAAGTTTCTAGGGATGTGTCCTTTATTGGGTGTTTCTCGTAAGAGTTCTTCTGCGGTCGGGATGGGCCTTGCGGTCATCTTCGTTATCGTAGGGGCATCGATCTTTACCTGGACCCTCTACTATACCGTCTTGGTTCCTTTGAATCTACAATACATGGATCTTATTACCTTCATCTTGGTTATCGCAGCTTTCGTTCAGTTCGTAGAAATGTTCTTGAAGAAGTATTCTCCTGCCTTGTATAAGGCTTTGGGGATCTACTTGCCTTTGATTACCACAAACTGTGTCGTATTGTTTGTTACCTTAGATAACATCATCCAAGGCTTTGATTTCGTTCATATGTTGGTGTATTCTACAGCCGTTCCTACAGGCTTTATGTTGGTCTTGTATATCTTCTCGACCATTCGTGAACGTTTGGATCAATCGAATATTCCCAATGCCTTTAAAGGAAATCCTATCGCTTTGATCGTAGCTGCTTTGATGGCTGCCATCTTTACGAGCTTCGCTGGTTTGGTTTAAGTCATGATGCCTTATATTACTGGAGGCTTATTTATCGCCGCTCTGGGTGGTTTCTATGCCTTAGCTTATGTGTTGAATTCTAGAACACCTATTCCTGAGAATTGCAAAGATCTTATGGTGGGGTGTTCATCGTGTAGTGCGGGCTTTTGCGGCCATCACCCATCCCAGAAAAGTGAGGAGAAATAATATGCTGAATGCCATCGTCATGATGATTGTCTTAGGTGCTGGATTAGGTTTACTCTTAGGTATCGCAGGTGTTTTCTTCACAGTTGAACAAGATACACGCGTCGAACAGATCACATCGATGTTGCCTGGTCTTAATTGTGGTGCTTGTGGTTTTCCAGGATGCAACGGTCTAGCCAATGCCTTGGTATCTAAAGAAGCTACTGATCCTGCCCAATGTAAACCATCAACGACTGTTCAACGAGACAGAATCAAAGCCTTTATGGAAACAGGTGTTGATCCTGTCAGTTCTGCCCATTCTCATTCCGTATAAATTCAAGAGCCAAATAAGGCTCTTTTTTTAGGATGTTCATCTTTTAACTCATAGACACAAATGAGGTCAAACGATGAAAGGTATCATGATGGCATTTGGAATCTTTGTCTTAAGTATGGGTGTAACATTGGGATTAATGTATTATGTGAGTTTTGAGAATCTTAGACAAGATACGATCTTTAGTTTAAAACAATCTTTAACAGAAACCATGGTTCAATTGGATGAGCTGAGTCCTACTTTAAGAAGCGATAAAGCTTTAGAATTCTTCATCGATAATTTTTCTTTAAGAAAGAAAACAAGTGTTTCGTATCAAGTCGATCTCATGGGTTTTTTATCTGATCCTTTAGCGTTAAGGATCAAGGTCACTGCTTTAGATACAAGCTCTCTTTTTGATGTAGAAATCATCACAGAAGAAACCATGATCGAGGTAGAAGAATGAGAAGAAATAGACTCATAATAGGAGCCTTGGTGATAGGACTTCTATGTGTCAGTTATCTAGGATCTAGGATCTACATCGATGGACGATTGAATCTAGTCGATGTCCCTGTAGCGTCTTCGACTTTATCCCCAAGAACTTTGATCAGTGAAAAAGACATCGTTATGGTAAAGATGCCTAAAGCTTATCTTTCTTCATCTATCGTACTTGATCCAAAAGAATTAATAGGAAAGTATACCTTGATCACTTCTGAAATCCCAATAGGCAGTGTCTTTTATAGCTCCTTAGTGGAAACCTTAGAGAATGCGAAAGATTATCCTAGTCTACTACTTCATGAGAAACAGGTTGTGTACGCACTGGATGTCGATCTCAAGATGACCTCAGGTAATACTCTACAGCCTTTTCAAAAGATTGATCTTTATGTTGCCTTAGTCAACAATCGATTAACGATTGTAGATCGTTTGATCTCTAATATTCGTATTTTAAGTTTGAAAGATAAAAACGGAAAAGATTTAGAAAAGGCAACAGATATTCCTAAGATCATGTTGATTGCTTTGGATCAAGAACTGGTACCATTATTGACGAAGGCCATAGAATTAGGTGATCTTATCATTACACCCATCTCAAAAGATGACAGTTTAGAAGAATGTATCTTGATCGAAAAGACGACCTTACTTAAGGCTCTGTATGAACGATGATTTTGATTTTGGTCTATTAAATCCATGGATCAAAGATGATCAAATCACCGACATCAACTATAACGGTAAACAAGTCTGGGTCGATCATCTTCAAAAAGGAAGATACCCCATTGAACCTTTTAGTGCGCATGATTTTATGCAAGCACTTGCGTATAAGATCGCAAACTATGTCAACTTACCTTTTAATATAAGTTCACCTATTTTAGAAGCTGAAACCAAAGAACTTAGGATCAGTATGATTCATCAAAGTGTATGTAGAAGTGGTTTAAGCATCTCCATTAGAAAGACACCTGCTTTGCTTAGGATCACTGATCTTATGATGAAGACCTATGCGCCAATGTGGGTCATAGATCTTTTAAAGAGAGCCGTTAAATCAAGAGCGAATATCTTAATCAGTGGACTTCCAGGAAGTGGTAAGACAGAGCTCGTAAAGTATCTGATGAAGAACATCCCCGCATCTCAAAGGGTCATTACGATCGAAGATAGTTTAGAACTTAGATACGGTGAAATACATCCCTTAAAAGATCATGTCATGATCAAAGTAAGTGAGCTTTTTGATTATGAGGCTGCCATCAAAGCTGCCTTAAGACAAAGACCAGATTGGATCTGTGTTTCTGAGGTAAGAGGAAGAGAAGTCATGCAACTGATACAGAGTTGTTCGACTGGAGCCAGTGTGCTCAGTACGGTGCATGCTGAAAATGCTCATTCTATTCCTCAACGTCTATTACATATGATGCCTGATGTCGATGTGACCAATCCAACACTTTTGGCCTTGGTTCATTCTACGATCGACTTAGGCGTTCATTTAGAAATTCAAAGTTCATCTAAGGGAATCAAAAGAAAAATAAAAGAGATCGTTTATTACTATCTCGATGAAAACTTCAAGTCGAAAAGTCTATTGATTTATAGCGATGAAGAAAAGGGTAGTGAACTTCATTATGAAGACTTACCTAAGAAGGGAATACACCATGAGGGCTAAAGGATGGGCTTGGTTTATAAGACATGGGACTTTAAGTTTTGGATGTGCCTTTGTTTTCTATGCCATAAGTAGTTTATTGGGATTATCTTCGATCTATCTTTTTATCGTAACAAGTGGGGCTTTTGGATTAGGAATATGGATCTCGATTACAGAAGCCAAAACTAAGAAACATGAAGAAGAATTCTATATGATGATAGATTTCTTTCAGCAAGTCTTAGCTCTGTTTAAACATCATCCTAAGATATACTTCAGTTTTACAGAAAGCATCAATCTCACCAAAGGTAATCTAAAACAAGCCCTTGAGAAATGGATCGAAGATCTTCAAGAAGGAAGATCTTTGAATGATTCCGCTCGTTGTTTCTTAAATGCTTATCCCCATTTCGTCATAGGAAACCTTATCCATTTGATGGTGGCTGTGGAGTTGTTTGGGACTCATGATTATGGCTTAAGTTTAGACATCATCCAAGATGATATCGAAGAGTGGGCAGAAGATACGATATTGTATAAACAGATGGAGAAACAACAACGTAATCGAATTGTATTATTGAGCTTATTCTCTTTGATCATTGCGTATTTTAGTCAATCGATGCTTAAGAAGACTGGACTACAAACACAAATGGAACTTACCAATGTATCCTTACTTATATTTTTGATGATGATCGAGATTACAATTGGGGTCGTTCAACAATTATTGTCTAATCAATGGATTGAAAGAAGTGAGGAAATATGGAGAACTTAATCATCCATTGGATCATTCTGTTTATATGGATGGCGGCAGATCCTTATCTAGAGACAGTTCTCAGTAAAGCAAGTCATAGAAGTGTTGAAAAATTTTTCTTGATTCTTGAAAAGGATAATCCAGATTTGTGGCAAAGAAGAAGGTATGAGAAGAGTCATCGTTTAAGATGGGTTTGGTTGATCAGTGTGGTATGGGTAAAAGGCTATCAGTTTGATGTCTTATGGTTAAGTATGATTTCTATGAGTTACTTGATGCCTTGGATCAGATTAAGATCTGAAGTGAGTAAACAAGCAGAGTTGATACGATATCAGTTTCCTATCTACTTAAGACAACTACAGATCTTACTACAAAACAATACCGTCGTTAAAGCCATAGAATTATCGATCCCACAAGCACCTTCCTACTTACGTAAGGAGCTTAAATCACTCCATGAACGATTGATGGATGAACCTGGTCGATTGAGCTCTTATACATCATTTATGAGCCATTTGGAGCAATCTGAGATCCAAAGGGCTATGAAATGGCTCTATCGATTTGAGAATACAGGTCAAAGAGATGCCTCTAGGCAGTTTAATCGAATGATTGCCTCGACCTCTAAATGGTTAAGGCAAGAACGGCAGTACGCTAAACAAAAACGTCTGATGATCAGTCAGTGGTTAGGTATGATTCCTTTGATTGGGGTCACCTTAGTATTTATCAGTGCCATGATGAGCGTCTTGATGACGATGTTTGAAAGGAGGTGAAATGATGAAAGCATTTTTTGAAGAATATGGTTTGGTATTGGTCGTTACCGTTATCGCTACCGGTATGATCGTTTTCTCTGAAGGATTTAAGACAACTATGCAAGAAACTCTACAGGATCAGTGGACAGCCATGACCACCAATAGCTAATGAAAGGCGCCTTTGAATTAGGGATGGTCTTCTTATTTGGGATGATGTTTGTGATCTTAGGTATGAGCTTTAGTCAAGTGATCTTGACTCAAAATCAAGCTCGTATCTATGGAGAGACCATCCTAACTTTGATTGAACATCAAAATCGTTATGATGATTCTGTTAGAGCCCTCATTTTAGCCAATCCTATCCAGTGTAGTGTATGTAGCTCTACTGTTAGCCAAGATGCGTTGACCCAACGCTATATGATCACGGTTACTTATCCATTAAGCATTCCTCTGCTTAACTATCAAAAGACCGGGAGTATTCACTTGATCTCTAGGCCGATGAACCGGTAAAAGCCGGTTTTTCTTATGGTATAATTAAAACATGCTACTTACCATCGACATAGGAAATTCAAACATCGTGGTTGTTTGTTATGATGATCACAAAATACTTCGTTTTGATGCGCGTTATGAAACCGTCAAAGAAAACGTAAAAGACTACTATACCCAATGGATCACTAAGGAACTCTTACCACTTAAAGGAAAACTGGATATTGATCGTTTTATCTTAAGTTCAGTGGTTCCTAAGGTTACTTTAGAATTCTTTGGTCTATTAAAAGAGATCCTTAAGATAGAAGGGTCCAATTGTACTTTAGACTTGGTTAAAGATTTCGAAGTCAAATTGACTCAACCCAGTGATATAGGAGCTGACTTTATCGCGACAAGTTATGGGGCCATGGCGAAATATCCTTTGCCTTGTGTGATCGCAGATTTAGGTTCTGCGACCAAGCTGAGTGCCATAAGTAAAGATTTCGTTTTTGAAGGAGGCGTCATCTTACCTGGGATAAAGATCTCTCGAGATGCCTTGAATTCTTTTATTCCTCATTTACCAACCATATCGATCGAAGTCCCTAAAACAGTCATAGGTAAAGATACGATCCATGCTATGGAATCGGGTCTAATGTATGGACACATAGATTCTGTCATTGGGATCGCTGAACGTATGGCCAAAGAACTCAAACATAAGACCACTAAGATATTAACTGGTGGTTTCTCTAATGTGGTTTATCCTTATCTACCTGAGTTTAAATTCGAACCTTTTTTACTCAATGAAGGTCTCTATGAGATCGATCGTAGGTCTCATCACATTTAGTCTTTACAAGCGTTCTATTATAGGTTAAAATTAACAGGCGCACAAAGTTTATGGCGGTCGTGGCGAAGTTGGTTAACGCATCGGATTGTGGCTCCGACACTCGCGGGTTCGAGCCCCGTCGGTCGCCCCATTTGTTCGCAAAACTCTACAGCAATCTGTAGAGTTTTTTATTTAACTAAGCTTTAGGCAGAATCCTGTTTTTTATTTAAAAAAGACTATACTATAAGAGAAGAGAGATTAATAAAGGAGGAAGTATGAAAAAAGAAAACAAGAAAAAGAATAAAGTAACTCTACCGATTAAGATCTATGGTCAACCTTTACCATTAGTTAAAGGAGAAACCTTGGCGGAAGGTGTCATTGTGGAACCTCATGCGGATTATGGTTTACTCAATGAAGAAAGCAGCGAAGAGACTAAAACGAAATAGAATAAAAAAAGATGATTCAGTTGAATCATCTTTTTAGTGATTAGAACGCTTTTCCTTCTGAACCTAAGACTTCTTTGATCTTATGCATAACGACGTCTTTAACGTTCTTACGTCCTACTTTTAAGTAAGTTCTAGGATCAAATACATCTGGCTTTTCAGTGAAGATCTGACGGATACCGGCAGTCATCGCTAAACGAAGATCAGAGTCGATGTTGATCTTGCAGACCGCAGAACGGGCAGCTTGTCTTAACATTTCTTCAGGGATACCAATCGCATCTTCCATCTTACCACCGTTGGCTTGGATGATCTTAACGTATTCTTGAGAAACGCTAGATGCACCATGAAGTACGATAGGGAAGTTAGGCAATCTACGAGAAACTTCTTCCAAGATGTCAAAACGCAATAAAGGTTTTTGTCCTGGTTTGAATTTGAAGGCACCGTGACTGGTCCCAATGGCGATTGCCAAGGAATCACATCCGGTCTTAGTAACGAATTCTACGACATCATCTGGGTTTGTATAACTGTGGTGTTCTACGTTGATGTCATCTTCTACACCAGCCAATTGTCCAAGTTCGCCTTCGACTGTAATGTATGGGTCGTGAGCGTGAGCGTATTCAACTACTTTCTTGGTCAAGGCAATATTTTCTGCGAATGGTAAGTGGGATCCATCGATCATAACCGATGTGAAGCCTGAATCGATACATGCTTTGCAGGTCTCGAAACTATCACCATGGTCTAAATGTAAAGCAATAGGGATATTACTGTCTAATAAAGCGGCTTCTACCAATTTGGTCAAATAGACCGGTTTGGCATAATCTCTAGCGCCTTTGGACACTTGTAGAATAACGGGTGATTTTAGCTCATTGGCTGCTTCAACGATCGCCTGAACAATTTCCATGTTGTTGACGTTGAATGCACCAATCGCGTAGCCTCCCTCGTAGGCTTTTTTAAACATCTCTTTGGTTGAAACTAAAGGCATTTTGTAAATTCCTCCTGTAATTTATTATAAATGTTTTCATTCAGCTTGTATACTAAGATGAAACAAGTTAAGCCCCCTCATTGTAATATTGTCATAAAATAAGTATAATAGGCATGTTAAAAGAGGTTCAACTATGAGTGAAAAAAATGTATTGGTAGAGATTTCAGCGAGACATGTCCATGTGACGCAAGCTGATCTTGAAACCTTGTTTGGAATCGGTGCAGTGCTTCATCCTAAAAAAAATCTATCTCAACCAGGACAATATGCTTCTGAAGAAAAAGTAGAACTCGTTGGACCAAAGTCCAGCATCAAAAATGTATCAATATTAGGACCTTGTCGTAATGCTTCTCAAGCAGAAGTTTCTTTGACAGATGCAAGAACCTTAGGCGTAAGTGCTTTGGTTAGAGAATCTGGAAGTATCGAAGGAACCGTCGGGATTACTTTAGTCGGTCCTGCAGGTAGCGTCGTTTTAAGTAAAGGTTTGATCGCAGCGAAACGCCATATCCATTTGACCCCTGAAGTTGCGGCTCAATTTGGAGTCAAGAATACCCAAATCGTAAGTGTTAAAGTCGGAGCGAATGAACGCTCAACGACTTTTGGAGATGTTGTTATTCGTATCAGTGAAAAGTTTGCCCCAGCCATGCACATCGATACCGATGAAGCCAATGCGGCCGGTCTCTCGGGAGAATCCTGGGGAGAAGTTGTGGTTGAATAAGTCGCAATGCGACTTTTTTAATGATATGACCTTTCTACCTATCTCAAAAAAAGACATGATTCAAAGAGGACTGGAAACAGTCGATTTTGTCTTGATCAGTGGAGATGCTTATGTCGATCATCCATCCTTTGGGACAGCCATCATCGGTAGGGTACTAGAAGCACACGGTTATACCGTTGCGATCTGTGCTCAACCTGATTGGCATAATGATGAGATCCTTAAACAATATGGACTACCTAATCTAGCCTATATGGTCACTGCAGGCAACATCGATTCGATGGTCAATCATTATACAGTCAATCGTAAAAAGAGAGATAAAGATTATTATACAGACAATGGGATCATGGGAAAACGTCCTGATCGAGCTACCATCGTCTATAGCCAATGGATTCGTAAACTTCATCCCAAAGCACCAATCATTATCGGTGGTATAGAGGCATCCCTTAGACGTATGAGTCATTATGATTATTGGGATGATAAAGTAAGATCTTCTATTTTAATGGATTCCACAGCGGATCTTTTAGTCTATGGTATGGCAGAGAACATCATCGTTGAGATCGCTGATGCTTTAAAAGGAGCCATACCGATCGATGAGATCACATATATTAGAGGCACTGTTTGGAAAACAAAGACCAAAGATAATCCTGATAAGGCCATCCTTTTACCATCTTTCTTAGAAGTCAAAGATGATAAAAAGAAATACACAGAAAGTTTCTTACTTCAATATCGTAATACAGATGCCTTTACAGGCATACCTTTGGTTGAAGCTTATGGGAACGTTAGGATCATTCAAAACAAACCTGCTTTTGCTTTGACCCAAGCTGAAATGGATTGGGTCTATTCTTTGCCTTTTGAACGAAAATTCCATCCATCTTACACCAATATCCCAGCCATAGAAGAAGTACAGTTTTCACTCATCTCGAATCGAGGTTGTTTTGGGTCGTGTAATTTCTGTGCGATCACTCAACATCAAGGTCGTATGATCACCTCAAGAAGCACTCCGTCTTTGGTAGAAGAAGCCACCAAGATCACCCAAATGCCTAATTTTAAAGGTTATATCCATGATGTAGGAGGACCTACAGCCAACTTCCATCAAGTCAGTTGTCAGAAACAGTTGACCTTAGGAACCTGTAAAAACAAAGATTGTCTACATCCTCAGCCTTGTACTCAACTTGAAGTTAGTCATGAGAAATATCTGGATGCCTTAAGACAATTAAGAGCCATTCCTAAAATAAAGAAAGTATTTATTAGATCAGGTATTAGATATGATTATCTTGTGTTTGACAAAGATGAAAGCTTCTTCGATGAGCTTATTCAACATCATATTTCAGGTCAACTAAAAGTTGCCCCTGAACATGTCTCCGCCCGTGTCTTAGATAAGATGGGCAAACCTTCCTTTGAACTCTATGATAAATTCGTAAAGAAATACGAAGCTAAGAATAAACAATTCAATAAAGATCAATATTTGGTGCCTTATTTGATCTCTTCTCATCCAGGATCAGACTTAAAAGATGCGGTAGAATTGGCGCTTTATCTAAAAAAGATAGGGCATCAACCTCAACAAGTCCAAGACTTCTATCCAACCCCATTTACGGCATCTACTTGTATGTATTATACTGAAATGGACCCCTTTACTGGTCAAAAGATCTATGTTGCTAAGACCGTTAAAGATAAGACTCTACAAAGAGTCTTGATGCAATATGCGAATCCTAAGAATCAACATTTGGTATTTGAAGCGCTTAAACAAGCCAACCGGCTTGATCTGGTCGGCTTTGGTAAACACTGCCTAATAAGGCCATTACCTCAAAGGAGAACACATGTACCTTCAAAGTAAACGAGTTTGGATTGCTGAACAATGGGTTCCTGCTCAGATAGAGATCGAAGGAGACCTAATCGTAGCCATATGGCCTTATGGATCCAAGAAAGTAAACAAAGATTACGGAGATAAAAGAATCTATCCTGGTTTCATCGATATCCATTGTCATGGGGCTTTTGGTTTTGATACCAATGAAGCCAATCCTGATGGATTGAAGATGTGGCTAAAAGAAGCACCTAAAGAAGGATTAACTTCTTTATGTCCTACCACAATCACTCAAAGTGAAGCTATTTTGACCAAAGCACTAAAAAATGTTGCGTTGATCGCAAGTGAAGTTCCTGTTGGGGCAAGGATCGTCGGGGTTCATTTTGAAGGACCTTATCTTAATACGGCCTTTAAAGGAGCTCAACCAGAACCTTTCATCGTTAAACCTGATGTTGAACAATTCAAAAAATACCAAAGAGCCGCAAAGAACCTCATCAAGGTCATTACATTAGCGCCTGAAAAAGACGAAGGATTAGAATTGACTCGTTACTTAAGTGGTCATGGGGTCTCCGTTCATCTAGGACATTCTGGGGCAACTTATAACGAAGCCCTCTTTGCGTTCGCCAATGGGGCCAATGGGTTGACCCATACTTTCAATGCGATGACAGCGTTCAATCATAGAGAACCTGGTCTAGTCGGGGCAGCCCTTCGTTTAGGTTCAGTGTATGCGGAAATCATTAGTGATGGGAATCATGTCAGTTGGCCAGCCATCAATGTCTTATATAAAGCCAAAGGTAAGGATCATTGTGTAATGATCACCGATGCCTTATGTTCAAAAGGTATGCCTGCGGGTAGAGTCATCTTTGGTGGACAAGCCATCGATATTAGACCCAATGGTGGTGCTTATTTAGCGGATACGAACACTCTAGCTGGATCTACCTTATCCTACAATAAAGGCTTAAGAAACTTGATTGAAAATGCAGGTGTAGATGAAGTCAGTGCGATCAATTCAGCCACCATCAATCCAGCGAAGGTCTTAAGGATCGCAGATCGTTGTGGTAAGATCCAAGCGCATTATGAAGCAGATCTTACAGTATTGGATCAGGATTACACTGTATTGGCAACCTACGTCAAAGGACAGGTTGTTTATACCGTATAATAAACTTAAAAGGGACCCCAAATGAAACACATCTTTATCATCAATCCGGTTTCAGGACATGGACGCTCATCAAAGCTCGTGCCTTGGATCCATGCGTATTTCATGAACAGAGAAGACGAGTATCAGATCCATATGACCACAGGGAAAGGTCATGCGAGTCAATTGGCAGCTCAGTATAGTGTCAAAGACGATGTTACTGTATATGCTTGTGGAGGAGACGGGACTGCTTATGAAGTGCTTAATGGAATCCAAAAAGGGGTACCTATGGCTGTTATTCCTTCAGGAACAGGCAATGATTTTACGCGTAGTTTTCAATATCCAAAACACTTAAAAGATCTAAAAGAAATCTTGATCCAAACGATTGAAGGTCGTAATGTCCAAATCGACATCGGTGAAGCCAATGGGATCCTATTTCATAACTGTACCACCATGGGACTAGATGCGAAAGTCACCATCAAAGCTGAAAAGGTAGGTAAGAAACTTCTCTTACCAAGTCAACTTGTCTATATCGTCAGTCTATTTCTGACCTTAAAAGAAAGAGCGCCTATTGAACTTCATCTCACTTTAGATGGGAAGACCACCGTTCATCAGATGATCTTATGTGCCGTTATGAATGGGAAATATTATGGGGGAGGATTTAAACCCACCCCGGATGCTTCTGTTCAAGATGGCTTATTCGATGTCTGTTTGGTCGATTACTGTAGTTTAGGTACCATCTTAAGACTTTTACCTAAGTATATGTTTGGGACCCATACTCATGAAAAACAAGCCCACTTCTATAAAGCAGATAAAGTTGTAATAAAAACACCAGCGGAAGCGATAGCGTCTCAGATCGATGGGGAAGTCTTCCATCTTCAAGAATATAAGTTCATTATGCATCCAAAATGGCTAACCGCCAGAGTTCCGCAGAACTGCGAGATCCACTAAGGAGAATCATGTTTAAGATCCATGTGTATAAGAGTGTCGATGAAGTCAGTCAAAAAGCTTTTGAGATCGTAAAAGAGATCATAAATGTTGATCATCCTGTTACTTTAGGTTTAGCGACAGGTTCTTCACCTGTTGGGATGTATGCTCGTTTGGTAAAGGATCATGAAGAAAACAAGACCTCTTATAAAAACGTAACGACCTATAATCTAGATGAATATGTAGGACTACCTAAAGGTCATACCCAAAGCTATCTTACCTTTATGAATGAGAACCTCTTTGATTATGTCGATATCCAAAGACAAAACATCCATATGCCTTCAGCTCATAGTGATGATCTTAAGAAAGACGCTCAAGCTTACAGTAAAGCAGTCTTAGATGCTCACATCGATGTACAGGTCTTAGGGATAGGCTCTAACGGTCATATAGGATTTAATGAACCAGGAACACCTTTCGATTCAATTACGCATGTCGTGGCCTTAAAAGAGGAAACAAGACAAGATAATGCTCGTTTCTTTAATAGTATCGATGAAGTCCCTGAATATGCGGTATCTATGGGCATCACTGAAATCATGGCCGCTAAAAAGATCGTCCTTATTGCGATAGGAAATAAAAAAGCCTTGGCAGTAAAAGAAATGATCCATGGGAAGATCAGAGAAGAAGTGCCTTGTACCATCTTGCAGAAACATCCAGATGTCGTATTGATTCTGGATAAGGAAGCTGCCAGTTTATTAGATGATTAAACTCTTTGTCAGTGATCTTGATGGAACGATGTTATCCAACTCTAAGACCATCTCTAATGAAAATAGAGAAGCCGTCATCAAAGCTCAAGAGATGGGTGTTAAAGTCATCTTAGCAACGGGAAGAGGTATGGATTCAACCATAGCTTACGCCAAAGAACTTCAGATGGATAAATATGGTGGATATCTTGTCACCAACAATGGTCAACAGATGTATGATTGTACCAGTCAATATCTTCAAACCAATGGGGTCATCTCCGCTAAAGACGCCCAAGAAGCCTTTAAGGTAGCGAAAGAGTATCATCTTCAACTCATCTTATCTTCAGCCCATGGCTTAGCTTTCTATACCCCTAAAGAATTGGTTCCTGTGAGAGCTCTTTATCAAGTCATCAATAAAATATTGCCTTATTTTGGTTTTATCTTTCAACACTTCAATTTTCTTCAACTCTTTGGATTTCTTAAATCAAGTCATCTTAGAATGCTAAAGAGTGTCGATGATGTTGTTGGTGAATATCAAAAAGCAGGTTTCGCTCATATAGGACCTAAGATGCAAAAGGTAGAACCCATCATAAGAGAAAGACTCTCAGCAAATCTTGAACTGATGAGAGTAGGTGGTCTATGGATCGATGGTTCTCCTAAAGGCATTACCAAGCTTACAGGCATCCAACAAGTCATGGCCATCCATCACATCAACTATGATGAAGTTATGACCGTAGGAGACTCGCAAAACGATCTCACGATGATCCATGCTTTCCCAAAAGGAATCGCCATGGGTAACGCTGAAGAAGAGATCTTAAACATCGCTTCTGAGGTCACTTTGACCAACTCTCAAAACGGAGTCGCACACATCATCAACAAGTATATTTTGAATCAGTCATAAACAATGCATTAAAAATATCTTGTGCTATACTAAAATCACTTGGAGGTAACAAAACATATGAAAGTAGTCAACTCAACAGAATTCAAAAGTGCCATTGCGAAAGGTGTCACCCTCGTCGATTTTTACGCCGATTGGTGTGGTCCTTGTAAGATGATTGCCCCTGTCCTAGAACAGCTCTCAACAGAGTTTGAAGGCAAGGCTCACATCGTTAAATTGGATGTAGATGCATCACCTGATGTCGCACAAAGTTTTGGTGTCATGTCTATTCCTACCTTGATCGTCTTTAAAGATGGTGAAGCTGTAGGCAAGGCTGTCGGTTTTCAACAAAAGGCTCAATTGGCCGCATTGATCAACAGAGCTTTATAGTCAAATAAACAGGAGATCTTAGTGATCTCTTTTTTTTATTAAAATAAATAAAAAAAATCTTGCATCTGCGAGATTTTTTTGTATAATATTCCTGTTTAGTAAAAACATATTATTTGTTTACTTTTACTAAACTAAGAAAGGGCCTCATGAACATTGGTCAACGTATAAATCGCTTACGACTCAAAAACGATCTGACCCTAGATGAATTGGCCAGTCGTACAGAGCTCACTAAAGGCTTTATCTCTCAGTTGGAAAGAGATCTGACTTCACCGTCGATCGCAACCTTAGAAGATATCGCTGGAGCATTAGGTCTCTCCTTGGCTCAATTCTTTCAAGAAGACATCGATGAGAAGATCGTATTTTCTCAAAGTGATTTCTTCATCGATGAGAAAGAAGGATCCATCCTACATTGGATCGTTCCTAACGCCAAAAAGAATGCGATGGAGCCATTATTG
The DNA here is from genome assembly GCA_903919545.1 of uncultured bacterium. Lineage (GTDB taxonomy): Bacteria > Bacillota_I > Bacilli_A > Erysipelotrichales > Erysipelotrichaceae > UBA2212. Next base: position 16,742 of record CAIXIN010000228.1, read on the forward strand.
ATCGAGGTCTTGCCTCATCAATCCTCCTTCGAAGTTCCACCCCATAGTGGTGAAGAATTCGGTTATGTGCTTAGTGGTAAACTAAGCCTAGTCCAAAACGGAAAAGCAACAGTCCTTAAAAAGGGCCAAACCTTCTACGTCAAAGGAACACATAGTCATGTATTACGTAACGATAGTGATAGTAAAGCCAGTGTAGTCTGGGTCAGTACCCCACCGATCTTCTAAGGAGAACCACATGAGACAATTGATCGAATTTAAAAATGTAGTCAAAGAATTCAATGGCGTTTTGGTCCTAAAAGGCATCAACCTCGTCATCCACGAAAATGAGTTCGTTACTTTACTGGGACCTTCTGGTTGCGGTAAGACAACGCTACTCAGGATCTTAGGAGGATTTATATCTCAAAGCGAAGGGGAAGTCTTCTTCGATGGGATAGAAATCAGTAATGTCCCTCCTTATAAAAGAGAAATCAACACCGTCTTTCAACGCTATGCTTTGTTTCCACATATGAATGTGTATGATAACATCGCATTTGGCTTAAACATCAAAAAACAAGATAAGAATACGATCAAACAAAAAGTTACTCGTATGCTTAAATTGGTTGGTCTAGAAGGTTATGAAAATCGCCCTGTTACTTTGATGTCTGGGGGTCAGCAACAACGTGTTGCGATCGCGCGTGCTTTGGTCAATGAACCTATGGTCCTTCTATTAGATGAACCTTTGGGAGCATTAGATCTTAAGCTTCGTAAAGAAATGCAACATGAACTGAAGAAGATCCAACAAGAAGTAGGGATCACCTTCATCTATGTGACTCATGATCAAGAAGAAGCTTTGACCATGTCTGATACCATCGTCGTTATGAACAATGGCGAAGTCCAACAGATCGGTACACCTACTGACATCTACAATGAACCTGAAAATCGTTTCGTTGCGGACTTCATCGGTGAATCCAACATCATGGAAGGGGTCATGGTCGATGATTATCGCGTCCGTTTCGATGAAACAGACTTCGAATGCATCGACTCAGGTTATACCGAAATGACACCTGTCGATATCGTCTTACGTCCTGAAGACATCGATATCGTTCCTGTTGAAATGGGTAAGATCAAAGGCATCGTTCAATCCAGTCTATTTAAAGGAGTACACTTCGAGATCGTCGTAGAGTCTCCTTATCGTGAATACATCATCCATACCACCGACAATGCGGCCATTGGCCAAGAAGTAGGGCTCCATTTCTTCCCTGAAGACATTCATATCATGTATAAAATGGGCTACTAGTCATGAGAGTCTTTGGAAATCTAGTCAAACCTTATATGGTTTGGATGTCCTTGTTTATCGTTATCCCGATGTTGTTGATCGTGCTGTATGCCTTTACGACCCATGGGAATAGTGTCATGGCTTTCCAATTCACCTTCGATAACTTCGGAAAATTCTTCGATCCTGTCTTTATTAAAGTCATGCTGAAATCCATTCAGGTGGCCTTGATCACGACAGGGGTCTGTATCGTTATCGGTTATCCGATTGCCTATGTCATCGCCAATGTCGATGAACGTTGGCAGACCTTGCTTATGCTTCTGGTTACGATTCCTATGTGGATCAATATGTTGGTTCGTACCTATGCTTGGATCTCTATCTTATCTGATTCAGGCTTGATCAATACCTTCTTAAAATCCATCAATATCGGACCTCTTAAAATGATGTATACCGATTTCGCTGTTATCTTAGGGATGGTTTATAATTTCTTACCCTTTATGATTCTATCTATCTATACTTCCTTGGCGAAAATGGACAAAGCCGTCATCAATGCATCGTATGACTTAGGTGCCAATACACGTCAAACCTTTATGAAGATTACCTTGCCTTTATCGATGCCTGGAGTTATCTCAGGGGTCACCTTGGTCTTCTTACCTGCTGTATCGACCTTCATCATTCCTAAATTCTTAGGAGGAGGCCAATACATGCTGATAGGTAACTTGATCGAGAATCAGTTTATTACTGTAGGAGAATGGAATTTTGGTTCAGCGATCTCATTGATTATGGCCATGATCATCATGCTATCGATGTATATGACCCGTAAGATCGATAAAGACATCGTTCAAGAAGCTCAAGGAGGCAACAAATGGTAGGTTCTAAAAACCGTAAACTGACTCGTTTCTTCTTGATCGCAGGGGTTCTCTTATTCTTCTATGCCCCAATTGCCAGCTTGATGGTCTTCTCTTTCAACGATTCACGGTCTTTGACCTCATGGGCAGGATTCTCTACCCAATGGTATACGGCCTTATTTGCGAATCGTGAAATGATGAGTGCGATCTATGTCACCTTATTGGTGGCGCTCTTATCAACCTTTATTTCTACAGTCGTAGGAACCTTGACAGCGATAGGGATCTCGAAGAGTCGTAAGATCATTCGTGAACTCATCATCAACGTCAACAATTTCCCGATCTTGAATCCTGAAATCGTAACTGCGATCGGACTTATGCTTTTATTTTCTTCCTTGTCGATCGAGAAGGGTCTGATCACCATGTTGGTAGCTCATATCATCTTCTCGACCCCTTATGTTATCTTAACCGTCTTGCCTAAGTTGCGTGGCTTGGATCCTGATATCGCAGAAGCTGCGATGGATCTAGGCGCAACCCCAGCCCAAGCGCTATGGAAGGTCATTATCCCCTTGATTATGCCTGGGGTCATCTCTGGAGCGCTCTTGGCCTTCACGATGTCGTTTGATGACTTCGTTATTTCTTACTTCGTATCAGGCAATGGGGTGAAAAACATCTCTATCCTGGTCTATACGATGAGCAAGCGTATCAATCCTACGATCAATGCCTTGTCGACCATCTTGGTGGTCATCATTACCTTCGTCTTATTGATTGTAAACTTGCTTCCGTTTTTAAAAAAGAAAGAATTGAGAGGTGCTGAATGAAAAAAATAGGGTTTAGTATCCTGTTACTGGGCTTGATGCTCACCGGATGCCAAACAAGTAAGCCAACCCTGAAAGTGTTTAGTTGGGGGGCTTACATCGACAATACTGTCATCGAAAAATTTGAAAATGATTATGATTGCGTTGTAATCTACGATATGTTTGAAAGCAACGAGTCTATGTATACCAAACTACTTAGTGGAGAAAAATACGATGTCTTGGTACCTTCAGATTATATGGTTCAACGTCTCATCGAAGAAGATGCTCTCCAAGCTCTAGACTATACTAAACTGACCAATGCCTCTGGGATCATCAGTGGTCTACTCAATCGAGAATTCGATCCTACCAATACCTACAGTATTCCTTATTTCTGGGGAAATGTAGGACTCATCTATAACACTACGATCGTAGATTCAAGTGATCTAAGTCAAGGTTGGAACATCCTAAGAGATACCACCTATAAAGGTCAAGTCTATGTCTATGATTCTGAACGAGATGTCTTCATGATTGCACTTAAAGCTTTAGGTTATTCAACCAATACCACGAATATGTCTCAAATCAACAAAGCTTATGATTGGTTAGAAGTCTTGGATAAAACGATGGATCCTGTCTATTCGACAGATGACGTCATCGATAACATGATCCAAGGCAACAAAGCCATCGCCATGGTGTACTCTGGTGATGCGGCTTATATCACCGCTGAGAATCCAGATATGGCCTATTATGTTCCTTTACAAGGCACCAACTTCTGGGTCGATAGTATGGTCATCTCTAAAGATGCGAAAGAAGTCGACTTGGCTCATGAGTGGATCAATACGATGTTGGATCCTGAAGTGGCTAAACTAAACAGTGTCTTTGTAGGATATTCTAGTCCTATCCAAACCGTCTTCGATGATTTAAAAGAAACAGATTTTTATGGATTATCAGCCTATACACCTCGCTTAGATTACCCTAACGATGAAGTCTTCAAATACAACGAAGACATCAAACGCATCATCTCTGACCTTTGGGTCAAAGTAAAAGCGAATTAATTGCAGTCCACTAAAGGAGGTAGATCTTCTATCTATGAAAAAAATACTATTAATTGCCCTACTATTGGGATCCCTCACCGCTTGTACCAACGCAGCTAAGCCTACCCTCAAAGTGTTCAGTTGGGGTGCCTACATCGACGAAACTGTCATTACAGATTTCGAAGAAGCCTACAATTGCCGCGTTATCTATGATACCTATGATTCAAATGAACTTATGTATACTAAACTTCAATCTGGAGAAAAATATGACATCTTAGTTCCTACTGATCATATGGTTGAACGTTTGATCGCTGAAAGCAAATTACAAAAAATCGATCTCAACAAGATTACCAATCTTGATGGGGTAAACCAAGACCTTTTGAATCGTCCTTTCGATCCTAACAACCAATACAGTGTTCCTTATTTCTATGGGAATATTGGGATCATCTACAACAAGAACAACGTCAGTGTTTCTGATCTAGAAAGCCAAGGATGGAACATCCTAAAAGATGTCGATTATAAGGAAAGAATCTATGTCTATGATTCTGCCCGTGATGTCTTTATGATGGCTTATAAATCTTTGGGTTATTCGATCAATACAACGGATGCTGCTCAAATCGATGCAGCCTTCAATTGGTTGAAAGAAATGAATTCTACAACAAAACCTATCTACATCGATGAGACCCTCATCGACAATATGGTCAATGGAGAAAAAGACTTAGCTGTCGATTTCTCAGGCGATGCTGCTTACGTCTTGTCTCAAAACCCAGACATGAGTTTCTTTGTTCCTACAGAAGGTACCAATATTTGGACCGACTCGATGGTCATTCCTACCTCTTCTGAAAATGTAGACTTGGCACACAAATGGATCAACTTCATGTTGAGCGCAGATGTGGCTTTGAAGAATACTGAATATGTAGGCTATACTTCTCCAGTTGTTTCTGCATTCAATGCGGTAACCGCTGTTGGGGGCACCTATTACAACAATCCAGCTTATGCTCCTCGTTTGGGCAATGCCTTGGATGAAGTCCATGCTTATTCTCCTGAACTGGTTTCCATCTTGTCTGACAAGTGGACCCGTGTCAAAGCTGAATAAAACCATTGAAAGACACGGAGAATTCCGTGTCTTTCACTTAAGGTGAAGGATTTAAAATGCTTCATTATGAAACTGGTTTACTTTTCTTTTCAAAGTCTTTTTTTATTCTTGCATTTTAGAGGTCCCTTGGGTATAATTAGAAGGCACCGTTTAGACGGTTCCTTAGCCAAGTGGTAAGGCAATAGACTGCAACTCTGTGACCGTCGGTTCGATTCCGACAGGAACCTCCAAAAGGGGATGTGGCGGAATAGGCAGACGCAACGGACTTAAAATCCGTTGATGGCAACATCGTGCGGGTTCAAGTCCCGCCATCCCCACCACTTTTTATTTTATTGCCGGTATCCAAGCACCACTTATGCGCCCATAGCTCAATTGGATAGAGTATTTGACTACGGATCAAAGGGTTGCGGGTTCGACTCCTGCTGGGCGCGCCAGCTTAAATTGTATATAAAACTCGGGATGTAGCACAGCTTGGTAGTGCACTTGATTTGGGATCAAGGGGTCGCAGGTTCGAATCCTGTCATCCCGACCAGTTTTAAAACTTTGTGGCGGGATAGCTCAGTTGGCTAGAGCAATCGGTTCATACCCGGTCGGTCGTCGGTTCGAATCCGACTCCCGCTACCATCGTGGACCCTTAGCTCAGTTGGTTAGAGCTGCCGGCTCATAACCGGTCGGTCGTAGGTTCGAGTCCTACAGGGTCCACCAGTTCTTGTAATGGAGGAATACCCAAGCGGTTGAAGGGACTGGTCTTGAAAACCAGCAGATGTGAAAGCATGCGTGGGTTCGAATCCCACTTCCTCCGCCATTCTTACTCGAAGTTCATTATTTATCGCGGGGTAGAGCAGCCCGGTAGCTCGTCGGGCTCATAACCCGGAGGTCGTTGGTTCAAATCCTTCCCCCGCAACCATGGTTCTGTAGCTCAGTAGGTAGAGCACTTGACTGAAAATCAAGGTGTCGCCGGTTCAATTCCGGCCGGAACCACCACTCGATTAAATTCCTGTCTTTGACAGGTTTTTATTTGTCTTCACAAACTTATTTACAAGATGCCTTCTTTTAGGTACACTTAAAATGACAACGGAGGCAGTAACTATGGATTTATCCGGATTCTTCTACGATTATAAGAATGTTCCTGCAGGCTTAGGCATCGATTATTTCTCAACTCCTCATTTGGCTTGGATAGGATCGATCTTACTGATCATCATTGTGATTGCTTTTATGTATAGAGCGATGAGACCACAAACGAGAGTTACTTTTAAAAAAGGTTTCGCTGCTTTTATCGTAGGGGCTGAAATCTTAAGACAAGTCTATTACATCGCCTTAGGAAGATATTATCTAGAGTATTTGCCTTTTCATCTCTGTGGTTTAACAGAAATGACCATCTTTATCTATGCCTACACCAACAATAAGATCGCCAAAGAATCCCTCTATGCCTTAGGCATCATAGGTGCTTTAATGGCTTTAATCTTTGCGGATTGGTTGATGTTGCCTTTGTTCAACTTTCAATCGATCCATAGTTTCTTGATGCATGGTTTACTTATCGCCTTTATCGTGATGTTGGTCTTCTCAGGTGAGCTTAAACCCAACGTCAAGAATCTTCCTAAAGTATTCCTCATCCATTTCGTGATCTGTGTGGCTTTGTTTTTCTTCAACAAAGCTTTCGATACCAACTTCTTCTTTATGAATTATCCTTCACCAGGTAGTCCTTTGGTGATCTTTGAAGAAATGTTTGGGAATCCTGGTTATGTCTTCTTTACCATCGTCTTGGTCTTTGTAGTATGGATCGTTGAATATCTACCTTGGTTGATCTTTGGTAGAGTTAAGAAGAATTATAAATATTCCTACAAGAATGTTAAGAATCCGAAATACTAATGAAAATAGGATTCATATCACTAGGCTGTAGTAAGAATCAAGTTGATTCTGAAAGAGTCATGGGTTTACTTAAAACCAATGGGCATATTATGACTACGACTTTAGAAGATGCTCAAGCCATCTTCGTCAATACCTGTGGGTTTATCAACCCAGCCAAAGAAGAAAGCATCAATACCATCCTTGAGATGGCTGAATATAAACAGAAGAACTTAAAGAAACTGATCGTCATCGGTTGTCTTTCTCAACGCTATAAACAAGATCTTATCTTAGAGCTTCCTGAGGTCGATCGATTCATCGGTGTTTCCGAGTATGGAAAACTCGACGAGATCCTCTCTGATGTCTTAGAGACAAAAATCATTGGGACCTATGGGAAGATGGAAAGACTCATCTCAAAGAAATCTCATACAGCCTATCTTAAGATCTCAGAAGGTTGTTCTAATCGATGCACCTACTGTGCTATTCCTCTTATAAGAGGCAATATGAAATCTTATCCTCAAGAAGAACTGATCCTAGAAGCTCAAAAGCTCGTTCTACAAGGTGTAAAAGAATTGGTGCTTATCGCTCAAGATACGACCCGTTATATGGAAGACCAAGGCTCCAATCAACTAGGAAGCTTACTTAAAGCCCTCAATGATTTACCTGGATTAAAATGGATCAGGATCTTGTATATGTATCCCAATGCGGTCTCTAAAAAATTATTATCTGAAATGAAAGCTTGTGATAAGGTCATCCCTTATTTCGATATCCCCATCCAGCACGCAGATGATGCGCTTCTTAGGGCAATGAATCGAAAAGGAAGCGTTCAAGACAATAGACAAGTCATCTCAGACATCAGAGAAGTCTATCCTGATGCGATCTTAAGAACCACCCTTATCGTAGGTTTCCCTGGAGAGACCTTAGCTCAATTCCAATCTCTCTTAGACTTTATGAAAGAGATACGTTTTGATCGTTTGGGTGCTTTCGCGTATTCTTTAGAAGAAGATACCCCAGCCTATGATCTTCCTGAAAGTTTATCTGAGACAGATAAACAAGAAAGACTGCTTCAAGTGATGGATCTTCAAGCGAAGATCTCTGAAGAAAAACAGAAGGCATTGATAGGGAAGACCTTTGAAGTCTTGATCGATTCAAAAGAAAAAAATACTGATGTCTACCATGGACGATCTATCCATAGTGCCCCTGACCAAGTCGATGGGGAAGTATTGTTTGTATCTGAGGCAACACATAAGATCGGATCTTGCGTTAAAGTTAAAATCACACGTAATGATGAATATGATTTGTTGGGAGAACTTGTATAAACAGAAAAAA
>CAIXIN010000229.1 GCA_903919545.1 uncultured bacterium
CCACTTAAGATATCGTATTTTGATAGATGACGTTCTACTGCTTTCGCAGCCAAAGGAGAAGTCGTGACGAATTCATTGAAGAAAGGCACTTCATACTTTAGTTTAAAGCCGATCTTTTCTAATTCGTTCTGGAAATAATGAGCTCTTCTTAAACCGTGTTCAGCGACTTCTTTAAGCCCCACAGGACCCATTGACGCCACATACACAGAAGCAGTAAGTGCACATAAGGCTTGATTAGAACACAAAGAACTGGTGGCCTTTTCTCGACGAATGTGTTGTTCACGTGCTTGTAGAGTCAAGACGAAAGCTCTTTTTCCTTCTGTATCTAAGGTCTGTCCTACGATACGTCCAGGTAATCTTCTGATCAATTCATTGGTTGTGGCCATATAGCCTAAATAAGGTCCCCCAAAAGCCATAGATAGACCTAAGGCTTGAGCTTCCCCTACAGCGATATCTGCACCACAAGCTCTTGGGCTTTTAAGATAAGCCAAGGTCAAAGGGTTAGCGTAAACGATGAGCTTAGCGCCTGCTTCATGTGTGACACGAGAAAGTTCATCGACTTTCTCAAGGCAACCATAATAGTTAGGGTTAGCAATCATTAAGGCCGCGGTATTTTCATTTAAGTGTTTCTTTAAGACGTCTTCGTGTAGAATTCCACCTTTGGTTTTAAGGATCGTAATGGTGGCTTCTGAACAGGTCGTATAGGTCATGATCGTTTCGATCACTTCAGGAGAAACAGAATCTGCGATCAAGATCTCTTTACGAGTTCTTTCTAAAACCATCTGTATGGCTTCCGCAGCGGCTGTGGCCCCATCATAGACAGAGGCATTGGCCCCATCCATTCCGGTCAATTCACAGATGTCGGATTGGTATTCAAATATAGATTGAAGAATCCCTTGAGAGAATTCAGCTTGATAAGGTGTATAGGCACTAACGAATTCTTCTCTAGAAGAAAGCTGTTTAACGACAGAAGGAATGAAATGATGTTCAGACCCAGCACCTCTTAAGATGATCGAATAGACCTTATTTTGATGAGCCAAAGCACTCATCTTCGCTAAGACTTCCATCTCAGTCAAGCCTTGAGGTAAATCTAATGGACGTTTCAGTTTAAGCTTTGAAGGGATCGAATTGAACAGGTCCTTCTTTTCAATACCGATCGCTTTCAACATCTCTGCTTCTTGTGCTTTGGTGTTTAAAAGATAGGAGGCCATATTAATGATCCTTGTCTAATGCGAGATAAGTGGCTTCATCTAAGAGTTCAGCCTCATTGACACTGCCAGAGACCTTCATGATCCATGTATTTAATGGATCAGAGTTTAAAAGCTCAGGGGCATTTAATAAAGCATCGTTTACAGCGACGACTTTACCACTGACCGGTGAGATCAAATCAGAGACAGCCTTAACAGATTCAACGTCCCCAAAGCTTTCACCTTGAGTCGCTTTATCGCCTAAACTAGGTACGTTTACGAAAACGATGTCTCCTAAAGCAATCTGGGCATAATCTGAGATGCCTACTACGAAATCTTTGCCTTCTTCAACGATGACCCATTCATGTGTTTTTGCATACAGTCTTTTCATTTTGTGCTCCTTGTTTATTTTTTATAGAAAGGCATCTTC
>CAIXIN010000230.1 GCA_903919545.1 uncultured bacterium
ACGTAAGTAGTGGATCTATCAAACTAGAAGGTGTCGATCTTAGACAGGTCGCTCAAAAAGAACTACGCGATAAAATAGGCTATATTCCTCAAAAAGGCATGCTATTATCCGGAACCATTGAAGATAATCTTCTCTTTGGTGCACCTGATGCCTCACAGGAAGTACTTTTAAAAGCTGCAGAAACTGCCCAAGCAGCGAAATTCATCTCAGAAAAAGAAGATCAATATCATTTTAGGTTAGCTCAAAACGCAACCAATCTATCAGGTGGACAAAAACAAAGACTTTCTATCGCACGAGCCTTGGTAAAAGATGCTTCCTTCTATATCTTTGATGATTCTTTCTCTGCATTAGATTTCAAAACAGATGCAGCACTAAGAAAAGCCCTTCATAAAGAAGTAGGCAATAGTACCTTATTTATCGTAGGACAAAGAGTCTCAACGATTATGCATGCAGATCAGATCATCGTTTTAGAACAAGGCCGTATTTCAGGAATAGGTAAACACCATGATCTACTAAAGACTTGTCCCGTGTATTATGAAATCGCCTCTTCTCAATTGAGTCAGGAGGAAATGATATGACACGCGGCGGAGGTCCAATGATGGCGATGCGTACAGCGGTCGTCAAACCTAAGGATTTTAATAAGACAGTTAAACGTTTATTTGATTTTACTTCACCTTATTTATTTCAAATGATCTTAGTCATCATTATGGCCATACTGGGCACTATATTTGGGATCATATCACCTAAACTCATAGGAAATATTACTTCTAAGATCGCAGATGGATTGTTTCAAATGGCAAACAATGTACCTGGTGCCCACATTGATTTAGATTATGTCCATTCTATCATCAATATCCTTGTCTTCTTATTTGTAGGTAGTGCTCTGTTTAATTATCTTCAATCTTACATTATGGTTAAGGTAACTCAAAAGATCACCTTTAATCTAAGGCTTTTAATTACGGAGAAGATCAATCGTTTACCACTAAAGTATTTCGATACTGAACCTATTGGGGATGTCTTATCACGCATCACCTATGATGTCGATACGATATCTCAATCCTTTCAGCAATCCATCACCCAAGTCATCACAGCCATTACTACAGTCGTTGGAATCTTGATCATGATGTTGACGATCTCTTTTGAAATGACTTTGATCGCGCTTATTTCTTTGCCTATAAGTCTCTATTTGGTAACGAGGATCGTGAAACTCGGTCAAAAATACTTCAGAGCGAGAACACGTATCCTTGGTCAACTTAATGGCCATATCGAAGAGTCTTTCTCTAATCATCCAATTATAAAAGTCTTCAACGCAGAATCCAAACAAACGGATGCCTTTGAGAAACTTTCAACGAATTACTTTATGGAATCTTGGAAATCAGAAACCATGGGTGGAACTATGATGCCCATCATCTCTTTGGTATCTAATCTTTCCTATATCGCAGTCAGTGTCTTAGGTGCGATCTTGGTTATTGAAGGCAAGCTTAAAGTTGGTTCTATCCAAGCCTTTATCCAATACATTCGTAACTTCTCTCAACCCATCAATCAAGTCGCCAATATCGGTACTGTCCTACAAAGCACTGTGGCTTCAGCTGAACGTGTATTTGAGTTTATTGATGAACCTGATGAAGTTCAAGATGAGGCAGATCAAGTCTTACCAGAAGTCAAAGGTGCTGTTTCATTTAAAAATGTCGATTTCGGATATTCCAAAGACAATGTCTTTATCAAAGGACTCAACATCACCGTTCAACCAGGTCAACGGGTCGCCATCGTAGGTCCTACTGGAGCTGGTAAAACGACTCTAATCAATCTACTTATGCGCTTCTATGATGTCTTAGGGGGCTCCATTGAAGTCGATGGGGTCGATATACGAGATCTATCTCGAAATAACTTAAGAAACATCTTTGGGATGGTGCTTCAAGATACCTGGTTGTTTAATGGGACCATCCAAGAAAACATCATGTTTTCTAATCCTACAACGACCAAAGAGGAAATGCTCAAAGCAGCAGATTCAGCCATAGTCGATCATTTCGTTCAAACCTTACCTGAGGGCTATAATCTTGTGATCAACGAAGAAGCAAATAATATCTCTTCTGGACAAAA
>CAIXIN010000231.1 GCA_903919545.1 uncultured bacterium
TGCATTCCAACTTAAACTGAGTGATGAAACACCAGTGATGGTTCCTTTTAATACAGGAGAAGGTAAATTGGTCATCGCATAGAAATTCTCGCAATAATTACCTGTGACTAAATATCCACTAGGTTTGGCTGTTCCTGCGACTTTGATTCGATAAGGCGCATACGCCGATAGACCTGTGATGGTGATATGGTTGGTGGTAGAAGTTAAAGTTTTTTCAATCCCATTCAGATAATCATAATAAACGATAGAATATCCAGTCATCCCTGTCATCGCATCCCAACTCACATCGATGGTGGTCAGGGAATTCGAAACTGCGGTCACATTATTCGGTGCTGGTATTTTATATGCAAAGTATTCATTCACGAAACTACTGTAGATTTTAACCCCATTGATGATCTTATAGTATCTGACCCCATAGGTATATTTATTAAAGCTGTCTGAGGTCGTTAATCCGGTCACGGTATAGGTCAAAGCTGTGGTGGTGGCTACAAGTTTTGCACCCCATGAGTCCTGATCCCATATTTCATAACCTGCTGCCCCACTTACCGCTGTCCATTCTAATTTCGCTGCGAAATTGGTCAATATTGTAACTTTATAGTAACTCACAGGATCAAGTAGGAAAACTTCAGTTTTCTTCGTCAAATAATAATTAGAACTAATGTTTCCTTTATGGGTTACCCCATCGATCGTAACTGTGGTCTGATATTTAAAGTAATAGTAGGTATTGGGCAACAGATCATTTATAACCACAACGTCATCTGCGTGTGCAATCATAAACGATGAATACGTACTTCCGCCATCTGTACTTCTCCAAACTTCGACACTATCCCACAAAACAGAAGTGGGTTCAAAGGTCATGGTGAGGGATGTAGAGGTCGTTGTAACTGTGGGAGCCCCTCTATTAATATATTGTAGTATCGCAAAATGAGTGGTAGAGACATTCCCCGCTAGATCCGTCACAACCAAGGTATATTCAGTGTCTGAAGACGCAAATTGACGCGTATTGTTGGTTATTTTCTCCCCATTGATTGTTGCTGTCCCATCACTGAAGCTAATTACCACGCTGTCTAAATAACGTGAACCTTCAGGGATATTGGTCGTTGGAGCTGTCAAGTCAATGGTAAAGTTGATGGTTCTTGTAATAGATCCATCCGTTACGATCAATTGATAGGTACCATCTGTATTTATTGTGTTTCCACTGATGAAAGGTACTGAGTTTAAAGTCGCTGTTCCTGAACTAAAGGTAATCGTCTTTGGTTGACCGTAAAGATTCCCATCAGCGACCCCACTTATAATCAAATCTTCTTTGATTTGGAAATCAAATACGATGGGTGAATGAACGACATCGTCTAATGTAATGACGTAAGCGCCTGCTTCTGTAAAGACATTATTGCTTGGATATTCATAAGCATTACCATCTTTGGTGACACTTAGTGTATACGCAATGGCTGATTTTAAGCTTACAGTGACATCTTGATTAGAGATCCCATGGTTCAATAAGACCCCTTCAATCGTCGAAGCTGTGATGGTTGTATTAGAAGGTAAAGTAACGGTTAAAGTGATGGTGACATTTGAATCATGAGCACATCCATTAGAATCCTTAACTGCGACATAATAAGTCCCCGCATTAAGTGTTCTATACATGTATTCACGTGTACCCACATCAAAGAAATCTTCCCAATTATCTCCTAAAGCAAGATCAGATCTAAACATTTGTACCGCAACATCTTCATCACCGCTTCCTAGAACGCTGACAGAAAGTGTCGTCGTTTCATAGAGCGTAAATACGTAATAGTCGACATCTTCGATGATCTGAAGTTGATCTACATAAGGCTGTCCACTATAGATACGTACAGCAGTTTCTTTACTTGTATTTGTATCTGTTTTGGTTGCGAATTCTTGAGTCATCTCAAGCGCTTTAAGCGGATTGACTTTCCCAAATCCCGTATAATTATCATAATAAAGCGTCGCTAGATTTCCTGTAATATCATCTGCAGTACTGGCTAATATAGCACGTGCTTGTTTATAGGTAAGATCAGGATTCACACTCAACATCAAGGCTATAACACCAGCCACTGTAGGAGAAGAGAAAGAAGTTCCAGCTAAACCGACATAATCTCCATATTCATTCCAAGGCAAGACGATGTCTTCCCCATAAGCTACGAGATCTAACATAAATTCAGGACTATGTTCACCCATATTTGAGAAACCTGAAAGCACATCATTCTGATCGATGGATCCTACCCCTAAAACATTGATATATGCAGCTGGATAAGACTGAGCGATATGGGTAACTGTATATGGAAAATAGGCTCCAAAATGATTGCTTTCATTTCCTGATGCCGCAACCATGATGACCCCTTGTTCATACGCATAGTTTACCGCATCACGTAAGGCTGCATCCCCATCTCCACCTAAGCTCATATTGATGATGTCTGCCCCATGATCTGCAGCCCATACGATGGCTGCAGCGATGTCTGAATTATAGGCATAGACATCTTCGCCTGGATAAGATTCATCTAAGAAAACTTTAAGCGGCATGATCTTGACCCCAGGCGCAATACCTGCGATCTTAGATCCATTTATTTCAGCCCCGATGACAGATGAAACGGCAGTCCCATGACTTCCCCCATCGTAAGAGTATTGACCTAAATAATCATCTTCTTGTTCAAATCCAATCCCATAAGCATCGGTTAAAAAGGATGCCCCTAAGACGAAACTATCGATATCGAAATCAGCCAAAGCTGAATCCGCATTGACCCCAGTATCGATGACCGCAACGATGATGTCTGAATCACCTGTGGTAATATCCCATGCATCTTCCATTCCCATACGTTGAAGATTCCATTGATCACTGTTATAACCAGGATCTGTAGGAACCAGGCTTAAAGTAGCTGTATTATCTGAATAAGCACTACTGACCCCATCGCAAGAGGAATAATAAGCAATTCTATTTTCTACTTGAGATGTTGGTACACTCAATTTAATGATTCCAATTTGTTCTATGGTTCCTATAATGTTATCTTTTAAAACACATGTTTTAAAAGCATCTTGATCGTTTATGGATAGAATCAAGACTACTTTGTCTTCGTTTATCGTAAGCGCCATTGTCTTTTGTGGAGTCCATAATGTGATACACATTAGAAAACTCATCGCTAAGACAAGCAATTTTGAACAATTATTTTTCATATTTTTCCCCATAGGTGATGCCACACTGAAATTATAGTCTTTTAAAAATCGCTTGTATATGAAATCATGATAAGCAAGCCAAAAGAGACCTGATTCACACTCATAGTGTGCAAGATTTCTCCACCTCATGTGATTAAAGGTAATATGCTCACAATAGAAAAAGCATATAAAAAATAAGATCCCGTACTATACCTTCAAATATCTTTTATTTTGATTTTATTTCTTAAGTAAAGTGGTCAATATGTTCCCATGACCAACGACTTTAAAATGTTCATCTTTGGTGTAATCCGTTTTGGGATCATAATACCCTAAGATCTTGAAATGTTCATCTTTTAAGGTTTGATTCCCATGAGGATCTGTCTCCACATACCCAATGACTTTAAAATGCTCATCCTTTAA
>CAIXIN010000232.1 GCA_903919545.1 uncultured bacterium
CAGGAAGATCTGTTTCAGCCCCTGTCAGAATCAAGAAAAACAGTATGTCTCAAAAATACATCAAGTTAGAAAAAGAAGGCGCCAATCGAGAAGAGCTCGAAAAGTTGACCCTAGGTTCTTTACGTAAAGCTGTCTTTGATGGAGATATGGAAAATGGGTCTGTCATGATGGGACAAATCGCGGGTATGGTTAAAGAAATCAAACCTTTAGCGACCATCTTTGATAATATGGTCAATGACGCTAAGAAACAGGCAAAACTATTAAACACTAAACTAGAGGCACTTCAATGAGTTTTCTCCACTTCAAGGGGAAACATATAGATATTCCCATCATTCAAGGGGGTATGGGTATTGGTGTATCTTTAGGTAATTTAGCGGGTCATGTGATGAAAGAGGGTGGGATGGGTGTGATTTCTGCAGCCCAACCAGGCTATCGAGATCCAGATTTTAAACGTGATCCATTCACAGCCAACATCAAAGCTTTAAAAATTGAAATCAAAAAAGCACGAGAAATAGCTCAAGGAAAAGGTCTATTGGGTGTCAACATTATGGTGGCTGCTCAACAATATGATCGTTACGCAACTGAGATCGGACTGTTGGATATCGATGTGATCATCTCTGGGGCAGGCTTACCATTAGAATTACCAAACTTAATAAAAAATGAAGACATCGCTTTGGCTCCTATCGTATCTTCAGGTAAAGCTGCGTATCTACTGTGTCGAAGATGGTTTCAGCGTTATTTAAGATATCCTGATTTTATCATCATCGAAGGTCCTTTGGCTGGAGGTCATCTCGGTTTCTCATGGGATGAACTAAAAGCTCATAGTGAACAAACTCTAGAATCGATTTTTGAGGATTGTAAAAAAGCGTTAGAAGATCTAGGCCAGAATATACCTTTGGTGGTAGCTGGAGGGATCTATACAGGAACTGATATTGCAGCCTTTCTTAAAAAAGGTGCAGCTGCGGTCCAAATGGCGACTCGTTTTATTGCGACTTTTGAATGTGATGCCCATGAGAACTTTAAACAAATGTTTCTTAGTGCGAAGAAGGAAGACATTGAGTTTGTGATCAGTCCTTCTGGATATCCAGGAAGAGCGATCGTCAATGAGTTTGTGACCTTAATGAGAACTCAAAGGATCCCACCTATTCAATGTGTAAATTGTCTTAGACCTTGTAAACCTGCGTCGACACCTTATTGTATCACCGAAGCTTTGATCAATGCGGTCTCTGGGGATGTCGATCATGGGCTGGTCTTTACTGGAACCAATGGGTATCGAATCGATAAGATCGTTTCTGTTCATGCGTTGATCGATGAACTGATGAATGAGATGAAGGCGGTGATGGTATGAAACTAGCGTATCTATTTGTGGGTCAAGGGGCTCAAAAAGTAGGGATGGGCAAAGAGGTTTATGACAACTACTTCTCCTCTAAAGCCATCTTTGATCAAGCCACTACTGATTTTGATTTAAAAAAGATCACATTTGAAGGACCTGAAGAGGTCCTCAACGATACGGCCTATACCCAAGTCTGTTTATTGGTGACTTGCTTAGCGATCGCATCTGCGCTTGATGAGGAAGGTTTTAAGGCAGAAGCTGTCGCAGGTTTAAGTTTAGGAGAATACAGTGCCTTGACTTACGCAAAGGCGCTCAATTTATCTCAAGCCTTACCTTTGGTTAGAACACGAGGTCAGTTGATGGCCAACGCTTTACCCCAAGGAACAAGCTCAATGACGGCTATCTTAAGCGATAAACTAGATCTGATCTTAGAAACCTTAAAAGAGAATAAGAAGGGAATCGTAGAGATCGCCAACTATAATTCTCCATCTCAATATGTCTTAAGTGGAGAACTTGAAGCGTTAAGAGAAGTAGAGAATACCCTTAAAGAAAAGGGAATTACTCGTCTTATCCCATTAAAAGTATCTGGGGCGTTTCATAGTAGTTTATTAAAAGATGCCTCACTTCAATTGAGATCACATCTACTCAATGTTGGTTTGGTTTCACCACAGATCCCTGTTTACTTCAATGTGAGTGGACAAAGAGAAACAGATCTCGTTGAGGCTTTGACCCAACAGATCTGTCACAGTGTCCAATGGGTCAAGACGATCCAAAATATGATCCAAGATGGATTTGATACCTTCATCGAGATAGGTCCAGGAAGAAGCTTGGCTGGTCTTGTGAAGCAGATCGATCCAACAGTGGTCGTTTATTCAGTAGAGTCTTTAGCTTCAATAGAAAAAATCAAAGGAGAACTAAAACATGAGTAGACCTGTTGCCTTGATTACTGGATCTAGTAATGGGATAGGAAAACAATTGGCCTTAAGCTTCGCTGAAGCTGGATATGATGTGGTCATCAATTATGCATCTTCTGAGAAAGCTGCCCTTGAGGTAAGCGAAGCGTGTCAAAGCTTAGGTGCACAAACCTTAGTGGTCGGATGTGATGTCTCTAATTATGAGGCAGTTGGACAAATGGTTAAAAAAACGATAGAAACCTTCTCTAAGATCGATGTCTTGATCAATAACTCTGGTATTACTAAAGATGGATTGATCTTACGTATGAAAGAGAATGATTTTGATGAAGTCATCGCTGTTAATCTAAAAGGCGCCTTCAATACCGTTTCTCATGTCTCTAAACATATGTTGAAAGCGAAGTCAGGACGTATCATCAATATGTCCTCAGTGATCGGAATTCTAGGCAATGCTGGTCAAGCCAATTATGCGGCTTCTAAAGGAGGCATCATCGCTTTTAGTAAATCCCTTGCGCGTGAATTTGCCTCAAGAAACATCACGGTCAATGCGATCGCACCAGGATTTATCCAAACGAAAATGACAGATGTCTTAAGTGAAGAAGTTAAGAATAATATCCTTAAACAGATTCCTTTAGGAAGATTTGGATCTCCTAAGGATATCGCAGATTGTGCATTGTTTCTAGCCAGTGATAAAGCATCGTATATCAGCGGTCAAGTCATCCAAGTGGATGGCGGAATGGCCATGTGAGGTAACACCATGACAAGAAGAGTCGTCATTACCGGAATGGGTGCCGTTTCACCCATAGGAAACACAGTATCTGAACTGTGGGATTCTATTCAAGCAGCTAAATGTGGTATTGACTTCATTACTACCTTTGATACCACCGAATATAAAACGAAGTTGGCTGCGGAAGTAAAGGGTCTTGATATGGAGTCTTACTTTAGTGCACGCGAACTTAAATTTAACGATCGTTTTACTGCTTTTGCGCGAATCGCAGCAAAACAAGCCATCACGGATGCGGTACTTGATCCACTTACTCTAGATAAAAGACGTTATGGGGTAATTATTGGTTCTGGGATAGGAGGTCTTCAATCTTTAGAGAATGCGAATAATTCTCTAAAAGAAAGAGGTCCATCAAGAATCTCGCCTTTCTTTATCCCCATGACTTTGATCAATTTAGCGGCTGGACAGGTTGCGATTGATGCTCAAGCTCAAGGTCATTGTAGTGCCATCGTAACGGCTTGTGCTGCAGGAACCAATGCGATAGGAGAAGCTTTTCATAAGATCAGAGATGGGTATCAAGATGTCATGCTGGCTGGAGGATCGGAAGCTGCGATTACGCCTTTAGGTATTGCAGGATTTATGGTCATGCGAGCTCTTCATGAAGGTCAAGATCCTCTTCACGCTTCCATCCCATTTGATGCGAATCGATCTGGTTTCGTCATGGGAGAGGGGGCTGCTGTTTTGGTTTTAGAAGAACTTGAACATGCGATGGCTCGTAAGGCACGTATCTATGGTGAAATGGTAGGATATGGGACCTCATGTGATGCCAATCATATTACAGCCCCACTAGAAGATGGCTCGATGGGAGCCTTTGCGATGAGTTTGGCCATAGAAGATGCGAAACTCAAAGTAACAGATATCGATTATATCAATGCCCATGGGACTTCAACTCCTCTCAACGATAAAACAGAAACCTTAGCGGTTAAAAACGTATTCAAGGAACATGCCTATCAAATACCTATTTCTTCTACGAAATCATCCACAGGTCATCTTTTAGGGGCATCAGGCGCTGTAGAAGCAGTCATCTGTATCAAAGCGCTTCAAGATGGGATTATACCCGCTACGATCGGTCATGTGACATCAGATCCTTTGTGTGATCTAGACATCGTCGCCAATACACCTAGAAATGCGGATCTTAAATACGTCATGAGTAATTCATTAGGCTTTGGAGGTCATAATGCCTCCATCGTACTTAAACGATGGGAGGGTCAATGATGCTGTATAACTCCAATCAAATCCAAGAGATCATTCCTCATCGATATCCTTTTTTACTGGTGGATACGATTGAATCCATCACTGATAATGTAACCATTATTGGTACAAAATGTGTCAGTGCCAACGAAATGCATTTTATGGGTCATTTTCCTCAACAACACATCATGCCTGGTGTCCTCATCATGGAGGCCTTGGCTCAAACAGGCGCAGTATTGCTTTTATCCCAAGAAGGCTATAAAGGTAAGATCGCTTATTTTGCGGGAATGGAGAATGTTCGTTTTAAAGCACCTGTCATTCCTGGTGATGTCTTAAGTTTAGAGGTCACTTTAACCAAACAACGTGGTCCTGTTGGATTTGCGAGCGCAAAGGCCAGTGTAAGAGGACAGGTGGTTGCCAGTGGGGATCTTATATTCAAAGTAGGTCTATAAAATGAAGCTCATTCAATGGCTTAAATTCGCCCTTCTTTTATTTCCTGTCTATATCTCAGCTCTTAAACAAAAACACAGAACCTTTGATCAACGATGGTTTACTTTAAAAGGATGGTGTGAGAAGTTTTTTGTCTATCTGAAAATTGAGATAAAGGCTACTTATCGATCTGATTTTCAGAATGAGACTGTATATTATGTAAGTAATCATCAAGGTCAATTTGATCCTATCTTACTAATGGCTTTGGCTAAGAATCCGATGACTTTTATCTCAAAAGAAGAAAATCTAAAGTTGCCTGTGATCGGTAAATGGGGAAGACTGATCGAATTTATCACCTTTAAACGAGAAGACTTCGATGCGAATGTAACGATGCTTAGACAAAGTGCTCGTGTTCTAAAAGAGGGTCGTTCTATCTTGATCTTTCCAGAAGGCACTCGTTCTAGAAGTAATGAACTGCTCGCTTTTAAACCAGGTGCTTTGCTTCCTGCCTATTTGGCTAAAGTTGCGATCGTACCTGTGACTCAAATACATACCCATGAGATGGATAAGATGGGTCAATTAGAACATACTCTAGAAGTTATCTATGATGAACCTATCCCATATGTTGATTATAAAGATATCCCTTATGCAGATATGGCAACTAAGATCCATGATCAAATCGAATCCAATATAAAAAAAGCACTGAGTTGATTTGACCAGTGCTTTTATAATGAAGATTCTTTGAGATGATAAAGACTTACTTTAGATACGGGCTTTTTAGAGGCGATCACACAGGTAAATCCATCATAGATTTGTTCAGTTTTGAAATATGTTTCACTAGGTGCTTTTTTAAAGAGATACTCCGGATCATTGTAGAGTTTAATCGTGGCTTCTCTTTGACACCAATCCAATAAAGGATCCTTTTCATTTAGAATAACTCGATCGATGACTTCCTTTTTGATGTCTCTGTTTTTCTCAAGATCTATCCCAATTTCAGTAGAATCAAAAGCAATCACCATTAAATTCTCAGAATGGGAAACACTGACAAAAAGCTTATCATTGAGAAAATGGGGTTTGCCTGAGGTATACACCAAAACATCTTTGAGATCGATGAGCTCACAGAGTTTTCTTAAGATGGCTTCTGAACTACCATTTGACCATCGACCTTGTGTTTTTACAATCGCATAAAGCTGCATTAACTTAACACTTACACTCAAACACGTCTGTGTTTTCATTCAATTTACCTAAGGTAAACTGATGGATGGCTTCACCGACTGAGAGTTCATTAAAGCCATAGACTTTGATATCTAAAGCCACCAAACGTTCAAGTGCACCTGAACCAACCCCATTACAGATCAAAGCTTCTACACCTAGATTCTTAAGATACTGAGGACGTGCTTGGTGAACGGATACTTCATCATGGATCTCTTCAGTTGAGATGATTTTTCCTTCAGTAAAAGTTATAATCTTAAAATCATTGGCTTTCCCAAAGTGGAAAGCTGGGGCGTTATCGATAAGGGCTACTGCGAATTTCATAGTGTTCTCCTATTTTCCTACTTATTCTAACATAGCCCATAAGAAAAGACGCTTAATGCGTCTTATCGAATGTTGAATTCAGAGGCGATACCTTCTTGACTATTGGGCCCTACCCAAAGGGCGAAAGCACCTTCTTCAACGATGAATTTCATCGCTGCAGTATAATAACCAAATTGAGTTGCTTCGATCTTGAAGGAGACTTTTTTCTTCTCATGAGCTTTAAGACTTACTTTCTCAAAAGCACATAATTCTTTGACAGGACGAGTAACTTGAGCACAGAGATCTTTATAATACACTTGAACGATTTCTTTCCCATCGACATCAGAATCATTTAAGATTTCAACACTGAGTTCTAAGGGTTCTTTTTTACCAATAACTGAGTGTTTGATCTCTAGATTTGAATAGACGAATTTACTATAACTTAACCCATAACCGAAAGGAAATAATGGGGATACATCAAAGTCTACATATCTTCTAAAACTAGGACGACCAGTATTCTTGTGATTATAGTAAAGAGCTACCTGACCTATTGTTTTTGGGAAAGTCGTAACCAATTTACCACTAGGATTATTGAGCCCTAACAGTGTCTCTGTGATGGCGGTTCCGCTACTTAATCCTAAGTGCCAAACTTCCAATAAGGCATCTGATAAATCCACTGTTTCTGGGATGGTCATTGGTCGACCATTAAACAACAGCGTAATGATTGGTTTATTAAGCGCTTTTAGTGCTCGTAAGAGTTCTAATTGTGCACCAGGTAGATCTAAGAAAGCACGGCTGTTGTTTTCTCCACTTAAGTCATTGTTTTCGCCAAGCGTTAAGATGATTAGATCTTTATCTTTGGCCATCGAGATAGCCTCTTCGATCCATTCCTTTGTGGGATCTGCGGCATGACATCCAGCTTGATATTCAAAGTCCAAATTCGCATTTTCGAAAGCTTTCTTTACTGTGATCGTATTTTCGTGGTTACACGCAGCTCCCCAACAACCAATAGGGGTATGAGGATCATCTGCGAAGGGTCCTATTAAAGCCAATTTACTTTTTTTATCTAGTGGAAGGACATTATTATTCTTTAATAAGACAATGGATTCTCTCGCCATCTTTAAAGTCATCTCCACTGTTTTCTTATTGAGGATGACCTTATCTTTAAGTTTTGGATCTGTATAGGGATTTTCAAAAAGACCCAATTCATATTTGACGGTCAATATTCTAAGAGCAGCATCATCGATAAAGCTTTCAAGATGCGGTTGTTTCTTGACCAACTCTTTGAGATGATCATGATAGACTCCTGAATGCATATCCATATCAACGCCACCATTTAATCCTGTTAAGGCAGCTGATTTACGACTATCTGCGACATTATGTGCGATTAATTCTTCGATGGATTCCCAATCACTTACCACAAAACCTTTGAATTTAAATTCTTCTTTTAAGATCTTTCTGATTGTAAAAGGATTACCTGAAGCGGGTACCGATAAAACATCATTGAAGGAACTCATAAAGGTCATGACACCTTCTTCAACTGTGGCTTTAAAAGGAGGAAGGTAAGTCGTTCTTAATTCGTGTTCTGAGACATCTATGGAATTATAGTCTCTTCCACCTATAGCGGCACCATAAGCCACATAATGTTTCGTACAGGCGGCTGAGATAGGATAACCATCTTTACCAATAGATTGAAAGCCTCTTACTCGAGCTCTAGCGACGAGACCCCCATAATAGGGATCTTCACCAGCACCTTCAGCGATTCTTCCCCAACGAGGATCTCGTGCGATATCAACCATAGGGGCAAAATTCCATCGAACGCCTTCAGAAGCTGCTTCAGTCATGGCGTGTTTTGCGGATTCTTCAATCAACTTAAGATTCCATGAGCAAGCTTCTGCCAAGGGGATAGGAAAAGTAGAAACATAACCGTGGATGATATCGCTTCCTATTAAAAGAGGGATCTTTAAGCGAGATTTCTCCATTGCGATGTGTTGGACCTCGTTGACCAAGTTAACATTACGACTATTTAGGAAAGAACCAATCTTACCTTGAGCGATAAGATCTCTTTCTTTGTCTTTGATTCGTCCAAATTGGACCATTTGACCTATTTTTTCATCAAGGGTCATCTTTTGTAGTAATTTCTGCGCTTTTTGTCTAGATGTGGTCATTATGGCTCCGATTGTATGAAACGATTCATATCTAACAATATTGTGGTTCTTTTCAGGTAAAATGTCAATAACAAACATAAAAAAGCATATGAAACCCTTTACATAACTAAAAACATGGTGTATTCTAAAATTGTAAGTAGGCAGATGAAACGAATTATCATGCAAAGTATGAAACGATACATACGGAGAACAAATGATTAAAATCGCGGATAAAAAGTTCATAATCCATCAAAAACCTACTTTTTTATATGGTGGAGAGCTTCATTATTTCCGTGTACCGAAAAATGAATGGAAAGATCGACTCAATAAGATGAAAGAAGCCGGTCTAAATATGGTTTCTACTTATATTCCTTGGCAGATTCACGAAAAGAGTGAAGGCGACATCGATTTAACTGGAAAATATTGGCCAGAGAATGATTTAAAGACCTTTATCCAATTGGTTAAAGAATCAGGCATGCTTTGTTTGGTTCGTCCAGGTCCTTATGTAATGAGCGAACTAACTACCGATGGAATTCCATCGTGGTTGATCAATAACTATCAAGAAGCTTCAGCAATGACTCAAGAAGGAAAGCCTCATCATACCCGTATCTTTAGTTATATGCATCCTACTTATCTTGAAAAAGTTAATCGTTGGTATAATGCGGTCTTTGAAATCCTAGCGCCTTATCAGATCGATAAAGGTGGACCTATTGTGATGATGCAGCTTGACAATGAAGTTGGGATGTTTCAATGGATCGTTAATCAAGGTGATTATTCTGAATTGACCTTGTCATATTTCTTAAGTTTTCTTAAAGATAAATATAGTTCAATTCAAGAAGCCAATAAGGTTCTTCATACATCACTCACTACATGGGAAGATTGTATTCCTTTGATCAAGAAGCTTGAAGGAGACTATGCTTTATCGCTTCATCATGAATATGGTTTATTCAATCGACAATTCTTTAAGCGTTATTTATCAACTTTAAAAGACATCGCTTCTAAGTATGGGATGAATGTTCCACTCGTAGTTAACGTCCACGGATTTGATCAAGTGGATTATGCTAAACGCGGTCTACGTTATCCAATAGGCTTATCTCAACTTAGAGATACTATGGAGATCGATGGGGCTATTATGGCAGGTGATTACTATATTGGTAATCTCGTCATGGATAACTTCACTGACATCATCATGGCTGACGCCTTGACCGTCTCCCTACAAAATCCGGATCAACCGTTATTCTCTGCTGAATTTCAAGGTGGTTTTCAAACCGATCATCCGATCTTACAACCGACATCGATCGATCTTAATTCAAGATTATGTATCGCTGATGGGATGAATGGGATCAACTATTATATGTTTGTGGGTGGATTTAATTGGCATGATTCTGGTTTGTTTGGGAAGAATCATGATTGGCAAGCACCTATCGATTTTAAAGGCAACTTACGTCCAAGCTATCATGCGATCAAAGCATTAGGTAAAAGTATCAATGCTTTAGGTGTAAATTTCCTAGAGAGTAAACAAGC
>CAIXIN010000233.1 GCA_903919545.1 uncultured bacterium
ATCACCACATCCCATTTCGTTTTTAAACTCAAACCTAATACGATCACAAAGGAAATGATGGCGACCCAATCGAGTTTAAGTGATTCCCAAGGAAATACATTCCCAAAAAGTGAAGCTTTGATAAGGCCAACTGCGGCTACAAAGATCATCCCAATGATGGTTGGACGTAAACCTTTTAAGATGTTTTGGATGAATTTTAGATTCCCATGTTTCTCAAAGACGATCGATAAGATCCAAACTAAGAAAAACGAAGGCAAGACAACTGCGAAAGTCGCTAAGATACCTCCCCAAAAACCAGCTACTTTTAAACCAACGAAAGTCGCCAAGCAGGTCATAATAGGACCAGGCGTCATTTGAGAAATGGATGTAATATCGACCAATTCGATCATGGTGATCCACTGATGGCCAGTCACCACATACTTTTGAATAAGAGGCATAACAGCATAGCCTCCCCCAAAAGCAGAGACACCAATCAACATAAAAGTAATGATCAGATCAAGGATTTCACTCATGAGAGTTTCTCCTTTGCGATATAAGTAAAGTAAAGATAACCGATGATTCCTGCACTCAACATCACATACGCAATCGAGATGTCGGTAAAATAAGCCACGATAAATGATAAGACGACCAGAATGATCGAGAAGATCTTATCTGTTTTTAGTACACTTTTTAACATCGAATAGGCCGCTACGACCATGACTGCACTGACAGCGCCTCGCATACCTCTAAGTGCCGCTAAGATGATCGGATTGGTTTGAAAAGCTGTATAAAAAACAGAGATAAGCATGACAATCACTAAGGGTGGTAAGATTCCTCCAAGTAAACTGATGATGGATCCTTTAACGCCTCTTAAACGATGACCTACCAACATAGAGGTATTGACTGCCATAACTCCAGGCAAAGATTGGGCTAAAGCAATCATATCTAGCATATCTTTTTCTTCTAGTAAATGTTTCTTATCGACGAAGGCTTTCTTTATGATCGGCATGATCACAAAACCTCCCCCAAAAGTCACTGAGTTGATTTTAAAGAATTCCCAAAATAGTTCTCTTAAGCTGATTTGTTGTTTCATACCTTTTTATTATACGCTTTTCATTTTTTCCTTTATAGACATAAAATAAAAGTTTCGGGATTTCCCGAAACTTTATTGTTTATTCTGATGCGTTGACGTCGTTGATGGATCCACTAAACAGGATCATATTGTTTTCTAAATCAACGATGAAGACTTGGAAAGGATGATCTACAGTCATCTGGTAATCAGATGTAGGCATGGATGTTACATCGATGATGACTGTAGTCGCCGCAGCGGCTTCAGTTCCTTCTTCATCGATGATGAGCCTTGCCTTATGAAGCACTTTTCCGATATAGAGATTTGCTTGAGCTAAACGAGAGAAATCAGCGAGATTAGAATCAAAAGGATCACTAAGACCTAAAGCGATCAAAGAATCATTGAGCTTCATCGAAGTCGCAATATCGACTTTAGGCATTTTCAAATCCACAGAAGATAATTGTAGAGCACTAAGTTCGGTAAAGAATTGATCATTTGAGGTAATTTGATTTGAGTTGTCTTTTCCCATCACGATCAACATCCCGATCTTATTGCCTTCATATGGTAATAGGATGGATTGAAGCTGATCATTCTCATGATAGAGATAAGCCTTTGTCTGATTCATAAACTTAACGGTCTCATCGCTTATCCCATGGAATATTCCATCTTTGGTGTCTGCTTTATCAAATTTAGAGGCCCAGTCTCCTTTAAAATAGATCGTATTGATCAAGATCATCACAGTCGCTGGATCGATCTCTTGAAGGACCTTATCGATCAGCTTATTGGTGTTCTTTTTTACCCAGCCATTGATCTCATCAAGAGAAGAAGCTTTTGAGAAATCAAGAGCCGCTATAAAGGCTCCAAAATATTCTTTATTTCGTGATAAGAAATCTTCTTTGACTTGATCTTTAAAAGCATCTTTCATCCAAATCGAATTCGATAAAGAGATCTTAACAGGAGAAGACGCATTGAGATTGCCTTGAAGGGCTCTCATTTGAGATAACCAAACTGTTTCATCTAATCCCTTAGGATTGAGTAAACTCATGAATTGATCATAGGAAACATGATTTGTTCCGTGAGATGTCATGGCTAAGGCAAGATAGATACTTAAGGAAGAAAGAAAAATATTCTTCTCAGAAGAGCTTTGTAGTTTAAATGCTAGATCGTTGATGTTATTTACCAAGTCAGGATCGATATTGCTCGCTTGGGATAAAGTCAAAGATCCTGTGGTATGAGAAAGATTGGTGATCGATGAGGTCGTACATCCACTTATGACTATTAGACTGAGCACCAAACTAAAAATTTTCTTTTTCATGATTCATCCTCCACACAAAGCATATCACTTTGTTGATTAAGCCAACATTAAGAATTTATACAAGTTTATTAAACGATAAAAGGAGAAACCTAAAGAAAGAATCAAAATTAAAAACTGCTTTCGCAGTTTATTTAGTTAGAGTTCCAACGATCTTAAGATTATCCAATACTGACTTCCCATGAGGGGCCATTGTAATAACTTGGGTTAGATCAAGACCAGCACTAACACCTTGATGAGATCCTTTATTCCAGCCTTCAGCATTGGTCACATCATAGACTTTACCACTGACCGCGATATAGGCTTTGTTGCCGTTTTTCCCATCATAAGTCGCTAATTCCACAACAGTAAATTTTTCTGTTCCTGGAGTTGAACAAGATGCTAAACCTAAACCTAAAATCATAACCAATCCCATGATCCAAAATAACTTTCTAAGTTTCATAAGTATTCTCCTGCGTTTCATCATAGACGATTAACTATTTGAGTCAAGTGTTTTGATTATCAGTATAATAAAGGGGTGAGGTCCCTATGGAAAATTACAGATTGAAGATCGAAGAATGTGCGGAAATAATAAAAGGCAAAATCAAAGAAGCTCCTAAAGTAGCTTTCGTCTTAGGAACAGGTTTAGGAAAGCTTGTCGATGAGATGAGCGATAAACTTGTTTTCCCTTATGCGGATTTGCCTTATTTTCCTAAATCAACAGTAGTTGGTCATGCGGGTCAACTTGTATTTGGGAAACTTAAAGGCAAAGCTGTGGTCATGCTTCAAGGAAGATTCCATTTCTATGAAGGCTACAGTATGAAAGAAGTGGTTTTTCCCATCTATGTATTAAAAGCTTTAGGCGTTGAGACTTTGATATTGACCAACGCTTGTGGAGGCGTCAATGAAGACTATGAACCTGGAGATATCGTATTGATCAATGATTTTATCAATATGGTTTGGATCAATCCTCTCATTGGGATCAATGATGAAAAATTAGGGCCTCGTTTTCCAGATATGAGTGAACCTTATTCATTTGACTTAATCAGAAGAGTTAAAGCATTGGATCCTAGTTTACACGAAGGTATCTATGCCCATTTTAGTGGACCTTATTATGAGACAAGAGCTGAAATTAGAGCTGCCAAAGTTATGGGAGCTGATCTTGTTGGGATGAGTACCGTTCCAGAAACCATCGCAGCCAATCACTGCGGATTGAAAGTATTGGCTTTTGCGGTCGTAACCAATATGGCTACTGGAATACAAAAAGTTAAACATGATCATCATCGAGTGGTAGAAATGGCCAATCAAGCCGCAATCAAACTTGAAGCCATATTACTTCAATTGATTGAGGTCCTCTAATGAGACATATCCTTATCATAGGTGGAACAGGCACCATCTCTACACCCATTACAGAAACCTTATCAAAAGACCCTGATGTTTCTTTGACATTGATCAATCGAGGTCATCAAAATCAAAACTTATCGTCAAATATAGAGATTCTTATTGGAGACATCAACAAGACATCTCACATCAAAGAATTACTTAAGGGTAGAAGCTTTGATTGTGTCATTGATTTCATTCTGTTTGGACCTCAACAAGCCTATGAACGAATCGATCTATTTAAAGGTATCACCAAACAATTTATATTCATCTCAACAGTTGCTTGTCTAGATCATGAACATCATCTCGTCATCAATGAATTGACACCTAGAGGCAATCATTTCAGTCTCTATGGACAAAACAAAGCCGCAGCGGAAGAGGTCTTTCTAAACGCTTATCACAACGAAGGATTTCCTGTGACCATCATTCGACCTTCTCAAACCTACAGTGAGGATCGCATCCCATTAAGCGTTAAAGGTTCATCCTGTTGGGCAGTCATACAACGAATGATCGATGGGAAAGAAGTGTTGATCCATGGGGATGGGGAATCGGTATGGGCTTCAACCCACGCAACTGATTTCGCAAAAGGTTTTGTCCCTTTGATCAATCATCCAAAAACCATTGGGGAGATCATTCAAATCATGAATCCCGCAACTCATACTTGGAATGAAGTCTATCGGATCTTAGCTGAAACTCTCAAGGTTGAATATAAACCAATATTCGTCGATTCAGTCACTCTATCAAAAAGTACTGCCTATGATTTTAAGACCTCGATCCAAGGTGATAAGATGTTTTCTTGTATTTATGACATCTCCAAACTAAAAACCTTAGTAGAAGATTTCACTCCTACAATCTCATTAAGAGATGGACTAAATGCTTATCTCGAGTTTATGAATGATCATCCAGAGCTTAAGAAATCAGAACCTGAATTTGATGCCTGGTGTGATGACTTCATCGATCAACTGAAACATCAATCCATTAAAGCTTAACTATAAACAAAAGTCTTCTTTCGAAGACTTTTTTTGATTCATGGTGCACCAGGCGGGATTTGAACCCGCACGGTTGCCCACACGCTTCTGAGACGTGCGCGTATGCCAATTCCGCCACTGGTGCAGTCAATGGATGCCTCATAATTATAACAAACTCTATTAAAATTGCCACAGTAAACTAAAAAAACATCCTTTTCAAGCAAAAACGCTCATACCTAATCATTTTCACTCACATTTCACACACAATCGCTCATTTAGGTCTTGACAAAGCCCTTACATATGCTATTATTCACTCATAAGTAATCATTATCGCTCATAAACACTCAAGGAGGCTCTATGTTTTCACTCAATACCATCCTACTTCATTGTGAAGCCAAAGATAAAGATACTGTCATCCAAACGATCGCTGATCACGCTGTTAAGATCGGACTCGTTAGTGACGCCAAAGCCTATGTCGCATCAGTTCAACATCGTGAAAGTGAATTCTCAACGGGTGTCGGCTATGGGATCGCTATTCCTCATGGAAAAACCGAAGCTGTAAATACAGCTTTCGTCATCTACGCAAAAGTAAACAATATCGAATGGAATTCCTTTGATGGAGCACCTGTCGATCTCGTTTTTCAAATCGGTGTACCTGCTTCTGATGCAGGTGAAACTCACTTACGTTTATTAGCGACCCTTTCTAGAAAACTCATGAAAGAAGAATTCAGAGAAGCCATTCGAAACGCTAAGAATGAACAAGCCGTTCTCGATGTCTTCGCTGCGTTCGAGTTGGTGTAATATGTTAGCCGTAGAAAGACGTAATCGCATCTTAGAATCCCTTAAGGTCAATCAAGCCATTACTGTAAGTGAACTCTGTGTGCTCCTAGAAGCTTCAGAGGCTACCATACGTAGAGATCTTACCTTACTTGAAACTGAAGGAAAACTAGAAAGAACCCATGGTGGAGCACTCGTCAATGAGACTCGTCTCAATACCGAAGATCTTATCAGTCAAAAAGAAACCTTATTAAGAGACGAAAAAGCCTATATCGCTCATAAAGCCTTCGAAACCTTAGTTGATGGGGATTCCATTATCTTGGATGGTGGAACCACCACCTATGAATTGGCGAAGCTTATCGGTAAATCTAACCTAAAATTAACTGTCATCTCAAATTCAACCATCGTTTTTAAAGAATTGAATATGAATCCAAATTTAGATCTTATTATTGTAGGGGGTAAAGTAAGAACCAATACCTTAGCTGCAGTTGGTCCTATCGCTCAAGAATCCTTCAAACGATTCAATGTTGAAAAGGTCTTCTTAGGAACCAATGGGGTCTCCATCGATGCAGGTCTAACCACTACTGATCTCGATGAAGCCATGATCAAAAGTTCTATGATCCAATGTGCTAAAACAAGAATCCTCTTAGCTGATCATTCTAAATTCAACAAAGTCTATCTCAATACTTTCGCTTCATTATCGATGATCGATATGATCATCACTGATTCGGAAACGGATCAAGTTAGCTTAAAGGCCATCATTGATTCCTATGATCTAGAGGTCAAACGATGATTACAACAGTGACCTTTAACCCTGCTATTGATAAGACCATTACCGTTGATCACTTCACTTTAGGACTAGTTAATCGAGTCGAGCAGGTACAAGAGAATATTGGAGGAAAAGGCATCAATGTGGCGAAGGTCCTTCATTTATTAGGAGCTCCCACTACTGCCATCGGTTTTATCGGAGAAAAGAATTATTCCTTCGTTCAACAATTTATTAAAGCAGAGAACTTAGTCACAGATTTTATCTTAGTCGATGCGTTGACTCGCACCAATACGAAGATCATTGATCCATCCATTCAAACTACCACCGATATCAATGAACAAGGCTTCACAGTAAATGACACCCAAGTCGATCAAATGACCTTACTGATCAATCGTTATTCTAAGATCAGTGACATGATGGTCTTCTCTGGAAGTGCTTGTAAAGGCTTATCCGCAGATGATGTTAAGACTTTACTACAGATGGTTCAGAGTAAAACTAAAGTTGTCCTTGATGCGGATGGAGACATCCTCAAAGAAGGAATAAAAGCTTCCCCTTTCTTGATCAAACCCAATATCTATGAATTAGAGAATCTATTGGGAAAAACTCTAAACGGTACACAAGAAATTCTAAGTGCCGTTAGAGACTTGATCAACACCTACCACATCACCTATGTCTTGGTCTCAATGGGTGAACAAGGCTCTATGTTGATCTCAAAAGATGAAGCCTATCTCTCAGATATCTTAAAAGTAAATGTCGTGTCTACAGTAGGAGCTGGAGACAGTATGTTGGCTGGCTTCCTCTATCATCTATCGCTTCATGGATCACCTTCAGAAGCCTTACAGTTTGGTGCTTGTACAGGCTCACTAGCCGTTAGCAGTATCTCAACAGAAACGCTTAAATCATCCGATATCCATTCAATCGCAAAAACCATCAGTGTCATCAAACTTGATTGACACAGTTCCAGGAGGAAAAATATGAAAGTCTTAGGAGTCACCGCTTGTCCTACCGGCATCGCCCATACCTATATGGCTGCCGAAGCCATCGAATCTGCTGCTAAAAAAGCAGGTTATGAAGTCAAAGTTGAAACCCGTGGATCAGTTGGGGTCGAAAACGGATTGACAGATGCTGAAATCAAAGAAGCAGAGTTCATTATCCTAGCTTGTGATACGACAGTTCCTACCGATCGTTTCATCGGTAAGAAGCTCATTAGTGTCGGTGTCAGCGATGCCATTAAAAATCCAGCAGGCTTAATTGAAAGAGCTAAAGAAGCTCCAGTATTCAATGGGACGCTCGTTAAAGAAAAACCAGCCCCTAAACCAGAAGGCGAAAAGAAGAGTTTATTCGGATCAATGTTTAAGAAGTAGCTTACTGTGATTCTAACGTCGAATAATCCCGAGGAATCTTGCTGCAGCATGAATCGGTTTTAAGTGCGACGTGGAATAAATATTGTTCACTAAAAAGGAGAGAACATGAAAACAACAAACGCATTTTATAAGCATTTGATGAGCGGTGTTTCGTTTATGATTCCGTTCGTCGTAGCCGGTGGTATCTTGATCGCGATCAGTTTCGCTTTCGGTTATACCGCTTTCCAAGACAAAGAATTATTCTTCGGGGTTCCTTATTATTTGATGCAGATCGGTGGAGGCTCAGGAGCTTTCGGATTAATGGTTCCTATTCTATCCGGTTATATCGCCTTCTCAATTGCTGATCGTCCTGGCTTAGCACCTGGTATGGTCGGTGGCTTGGTTGCTGGATCCATCGGTGCTGGTTTCTTAGGCGGTATGGTTGCTGGTTTCTTGGCTGGTTATGTTGTATTAGGAATCAGAAAAGTCATCGTTTTGCCTAAGTCCTTAGCAGGCATTATGCCAGTTCTAGTTATTCCTGTATTAAGCACCTTGATCGTTGGATTCTCCTTGTATTATGTATTAGGAGCTCCAGTTGCCTTCATCAATAAAGCAATCTCTGATTTCTTGACCAGTTTATCAGGTGGAAGTGCTATCCTATTGGGCTTAATCTTGGGTACTATGATGGCCTTCGATATGGGTGGTCCAGTCAACAAAGCTGCTTATGCTTTCGGTACTGCTACTTTAGTTCTTGGACAAGGTTCTGCGGTTATGGCTGCTGTCATGGCTGGTGGAATGGTTCCTCCTTTGGGTATCGGTTTAGCTACCTTAGCTTTCAAAAAGAAATTCTCTGAAGATCAACGTGAAGCTGGTAAAGCTGCGTTAGTCTTAGGTGCTTCCTTCATCACTGAAGGTGCGATTCCGTTTGCGGCTGCAGATCCTGCCAGAGTACTACCTTCTATTATGGTCGGTGGGGCTTTAGCTGGTGCCATCTCAATGGCTTTGGGTTGTACCTTAGCTGTTCCTCATGGTGGAGTATTCGTATTCTTCGCTGTTGAAAATATCCTAGGTTATGTGATTGCAGTCGTTGCTGGTTCACTAGCAACTGCCGCATTACTTGGCGTTTTAAAGAAAGACGCAGAATAATAAAAATAAAAAAGGACTGATTCAATTCGATTCAGTCCTTTTTTTATGAGTAGTTTATTTAGGATAAACCATAATTCCTTTTAATGCTTCACTATCGGCACCTAACGCATGAGCTAAGGCATAAGCGAAAGGAAATACAACGCCTACTCCTCTTCCAGTGATGAGATTCCCATCGATGACCACATCTTCATCTTTATAGTCCGCCATAGAGAAGATCACAGAAGCATCTTTCATTGGATAAGAGGTTACTTTCTTGCCTTCTAAGATCCCTGCTTTCGCCAAGACACTGGGGGCAGCACAGATCGCAGATACGATTTTAGAATCCTTTGTATAAGATCTAAGTAGATCAAGTACACGTTCATCCGCCATTAAGTTTGAAGTCCCAGGTTGTCCTCCTGGTAAGAAGATCGCATCATAAGTAAGATCTTTAGAAAACTTTATATCCGCAATGACTTTAAGCCCATGAGATGAAGTGACTTCTAAATCTCCAATAGACATCAAATCGACTTTAAATTGAGCCCTTCTTAAGACATCCACAGGGACGATCATTTCACTTTCTTCAAAACCATTCGCCAATAGAACCAGTATTTTCTTCATAGATTATCCTCTGTTTTTATTGTATCACTTCTCATCTTATTCGCTTATGGTTATAACCCATTAAAAAACATCCCTAAGGATGTTTGGTTGTTTTATTAATCGCCTAAAGCTTGTTTGGCTTTTTCGAGGATCTTCTTTCCATCGATATTTCCGAAGGTCGTTAAATCGCAAACCATGACTTTCTTATCAGGGAATTTCTTTTCGACTTCTTTTAAAGAAGACGCTACTTGAGGTCCTAATACGATCAAATCACAGTTCTTTCCTTTTTCATCGAGTTCAATGACAGGATGAGCAGAGATGTCCACATCATAGCCTTCTGCCAAGGCAGCAGCCTTCATTTTATTGACCAATAAGGTCGTGGTTAATCCCCCCGCACAAAACAAACGAATCTTTTTCATAGAATCCTCCTAATGAACTTCAATATTATACCACTAACCCTTTAAAATGTGCGTGTGCATTATCTCTTAAAAAAGCGTATAATACATAAAAAAGTGAACACCTATGAGAAAAACCCTTATTCAAAGCCAACGTATCGTCATTAAAGTAGGATCCAGTACCTTGACCCATGAGACTGGAGCCATCAATCTAAATCGTTTAGATAAACTCGCTCAGATCATCTCTGATCTTTTAAATCAAAAGAAAGAAGTGGTCTTGGTTACTTCAGGAGCCATCGCAGTAGGTGTCAGTAAACTTAAGCTCACTGAACGTCCTAAAACAACTCAAGAAAAACAAGCCGCCGCAGCCGTTGGACAAAGTGAGCTCATGCATCTCTATAGTAAGTTCTTTTCTGAATATGGACATATCGTCGCTCAGATCCTACTGACGAAAGATGTGGTAGAAGAAGATAAGAAAAGAATCAACGTTATCAATACTTTCGAAAGCCTTCTTAGTAAAGGCATCTTACCCATCGTCAACGAAAATGATACCGTTGCGACAGATGAAATCGAATTTGGAGACAATGATAGTTTGTCAGCTTTGGTCGCGACTTTGATCGATGCGGATCTTTTGATTCTACTTTCTGATATCGAAGGATTGTATGAAGCTGATCCTAAGAGCCATCCAGAAGCGAAGCTGATTTCCGTCGTAGATAAGATCGATGAATCTGTGATCCAAAGAGCTGGTGGAGCTGGAAGTTCCAGAGGAACAGGTGGAATGGCCACTAAACTTAAAGCAGCTTCGATCGCTACAGAAGG
>CAIXIN010000234.1 GCA_903919545.1 uncultured bacterium
AGTATTTTAAGTATTTCTTATAGAAATGTGAACGCTTCTTCTTTGAATATTTCATTTACTGTAGCAGGTGTTGTTTTCGAGACTAGTTATTCAAAGATTGAATATGATTTAGTTGGAGATTTTAATAATCAACGAATAACATATGTTGTCAACGAAAAATCTTCAAGAGAGATTGTTGAAAAATGGGTATTTAATCCTGAAGAAATATCAACTACTAGAAATTGGTCAAGATCATATACTGGAATAATTGGAAACTACAGATACTTAAATTACAAAGTATTTGGAACAATATTTGAATTAAGCAATACTATTGTTAATGAAGTTTTGCTTGAAAAATATTCATATGGTAGTACAGCTCAAATAAACAAAGTTGTCTACTCAACACATATGATTCAAGGTTGGAGTTATTTGAGCTTTGAAAATTTTAATGAGGCATTTACTCCTTCATTTCCAGTTTGGGGCAACTATCCATGTACTCAACTGAAAATTGATTATACAGCTGTTATTTTAGCTTCTTTAGATGCATCAATAAATGCTTCTGTTGGAGCAGAACTTAAAAAAATCAAATTTTCATTTGGAGGACAAGTCGGTATGATGTTTTATTACAGAGCTATGATATACAACAATTATACGATCAGGGTAATGTAAACATGATAAATTTCGTGCAACTGTTGTCTGTTAACCAAACTACAATCACTGATGAGAAACTTCAACAAATCGGTGTCGCTATCTTTAACCTCTCAAGTTCGGTATATTCATTGTATTTAGCAAGTAATAAATATTTTTTGCCTTACTTAATTGTGATGACATGTATCTCAGTTTATTTTGTTCTACTAATCATTGAGAAAATTAAGAATCTAAGGAAAAAATGAGTTTATATTTAGAATAATCTTTAGAAAAGGATGAGAATTTGGTAAATTTAAATCTAAATAATAATAAGAAGTAGCTTGTTTTAATGGCTCCTTTTTATTATGTGAAAACAGGGTCTTGTGGTATAATAAGTCAGTTAAAGAGGTAAACAATGGCAAAACAAGTATTTAAGTTGGATTTCTGTGGAAGAAATCTACAAGTCGAAACGGGAGAAATTGCCAAACAGGCTGGTGGATCAGTCTTAGTTCGTTATGAGGATACCGTCGTGCTCTCAGCAGCAACGGCATCTAAAGTGACCAAGGACATTGACTTTTTCCCACTCACCGTCGGCTTTGAAGAGAAGTTGTATTCTGTAGGTAAGATTCCTGGAGGTTTCCTTCGTAGAGAAGGACGACCAACTGAACATGCGACCTTATCCGGACGCTTGATCGATCGTACCCTACGCCCATTATTCGCGGACGGATTCCGCAATGAAGTTCAAGTCGTCAACACGATCTTATCCGCTGACAATGATTGCTCACCGGATATGACAGCCATGTTTGGGGCATCTTTGTCCCTATGTGTCAGTGATGTTCCATTCAATGGACCTATCGCTGGTGTCATCGTTGGCTACATCGATGAAACATACGTCATCAACCCGACCTTAGCTGAACTGGAAAAATCCAGCATCAACTTAATCGTCGCAGGCACCAAAGACGCCATCAATATGGTCGAATCGGCTGCCAAAGAAGTATCAGAAGAAATCATGCTGGAAGCGATGATGTTTGGTCATCAATACATCAAACAACTCTGCGAATTCCAAATTGAAATCGCTAAAGCTGCTGGAAAGCCAAAAATGGAAGTCAAACTCTATGCGGTAGACCCAGTTTTAGAAGCAGAAGTCAAAGCAGTATGCGAAAAAGATCTACGTAAAGCCGTATCTATCCAAGAAAAATTGGTTCGTTATAGCACCATCGATGAGATCGAAGCAGCTACTTATGTGGATTTTGAAGCGAAGACCTATGAGTCTGATGCGATCAAATCCAAGACCATGAAACAAGTTAAAGAAATTACCCACGGTATCGTTGCGGATGAAGTTCGCCGTTTAATCTCGATCGATAAGATCAGACCTGATGGACGTAAGATCAATGAGCTCCGTGCTTTGAATTCTCAGATCGATCTCTTACCTAGAGTACATGGTTCAGCCATGTTTACACGTGGTGAAACACAAGTTATGTCTATCTGTACCTTAGGGGCTTTAGGCGATAACCAGATCATTGATGATCTTTCTGATGTCGATAACAAGCGCTTTATGCACCATTATAATTTCCCACCGTTCTCGGTAGGGGAAACAGGTCGTATGGGTTCTCCAGGACGTAGAGAAATCGGTCATGGGGCCTTAGGCGAAAGAGCCTTGCTTCAAGTCTTACCTACTGAAGAAGAAT
Source organism: uncultured bacterium (assembly GCA_903919545.1). Classification (GTDB taxonomy): domain Bacteria; phylum Bacillota_I; class Bacilli_A; order Erysipelotrichales; family Erysipelotrichaceae; genus UBA2212. The sequence continues at coordinate 2,295 of CAIXIN010000234.1, forward strand.
TCCCATATGCGATCCGTTTGGTTGCTGAAACCTTAGAATCCAATGGATCATCTTCTCAAGCTTCCATTTGTGCTGGTACCATGTCTTTGATGGCTGCCGGTGTTCCAATCAAGTCACCTGTGGCTGGGATTGCGATGGGTTTGGTTACTTATGGAGACCATTATGCTGTTTTGACCGACATTCAAGGGATGGAAGATCATTTCGGCGATATGGACTTTAAAGTAGCAGGAACCAAGAATGGGATTACTGCTTTACAAATGGACATCAAGATCGATGGCTTAAACAGAGAAATCTTAAAAGAAGCTTTGGCTCAAGCTAAGATCGGTCGTTTAGAAATCATGGAAAACATGTTGGCGACGATTGCTCAACCTAGAACGACCGTAGGTACGTATGCACCTAAGATCGCTCAGTTGAAGATCCCTGCTGATAAGATCCGCGATGTCATCGGTGCAGGAGGCAAGATCATCAATCAGATCATTGCTGACTGTGACAATGTCAAGATCGACATCGAAGATGATGGCCGTGTCTTGATTTACCACAACAATCAAGTTGCTTTGGATAAAGCCAGAGGCATTATCGAAAGTTTAGTGAGATCCGCTAAAGTCGGCGAAGTCTATGAAGGCAAGATCGTAAGATTAGAAGCCTTTGGGGCCTTCGTTGAGCTCTTCCCAGGTACAGATGGTTTACTCCATGTCTCCAAGATCGATTACACGCGCGTTGAAAAACCAAGCGATGTCTTCAAGATGGGCGATAAGGTCAAAGTCATCGTTACTGAAATCGATGAGAAGGGTAGAGTCAATGTATCCCGCAAGGATCTGATGCCTAAGCCTGAAGGTTATGTCGAAAAACCAGCTGCCGAAAGAAAGCCGTTTGAACATAAGAAACCTTTCGAGAAAAAAAGATAGTTAACTAATCCGGAGAAATCCGGATTTTTTATTGTCTTTTTCACAAGGCATGTTATACTATATCCAAAGTGGTCAGACCAGTTATGAAAACAAACAAAACCAGCGATGAAATTATAGATATCATGATCAACAATATTGCTAACGGCACCTGGAAAGAGGGCGATCTTTTACCAGGTGAACGTTTATTGAGCGAAGAATACAATGTATCCAGAGCTCTTTTAAGAGAAGCTTTAATTGCGTTACAACTTTTAGGTCTCATTATCGTTAGACAAGGCGGTAAACGAGTCGTATCATCGTTTAGTTATCGACCTATTTCTACTTTAATGGCCATCTCTTTACAAAACAATCCACATTTCGATCCAGATTTACTTCATTTTAGACAAGTACTAGAAGTCGATGCGGTTGCTTTGGCCTGTGAACAAGATGATACAGATCATCTATTAGAAATAACCAAACAAATGGAAGAAGATCACGTCAAAGGTGAACCTATAGCGATGGCTTTAGATATCGCGTTTCATCAAGAGATCTTTCGTTTAAGCCATAACATCTTCTTAATAAAAACTTCTGAACTTATCGAAGAATTGCTTAAACACTCCGTAAGTTACAATCGATCAAAAATCTTAGCTAATCGAGATTATAGCTTGGTCTTGGTTCATCAACATCAACGTATCGCATTAGCGATCAAAAACAAGAATAAGGATCTAGCCTGTAATGCCATGCGTAATCATCTTCAGACCGTTAACCAAATCGAGGAAAGCCAATGAAAATCATCGTATGTATCAAACAAGTACCAGCGACCCAAAACGTTCAAATCGATTCTAAGACAGGCTCTTTGATGCGTTGGGCAGCGACTACCAAAATGAATCCTTTTGATTTGGTGGCTTTAGAAGCAGCTCTACAACTAAAAGATAGGTCTTCGGCTGAAATCACCGTCATTACGATGGGGCCTAACGCTGCGAAAGCGGTATTGACTGAAGCCTTGTCTATGGGAGCTGATAAAGGAATCTTGATCAGTGATAAAGCCTTTGCGGGAGCGGATGTCTTAGCGACTTCCCATACCTTGTCCTATGCGATAGAAGCACTTAAGATCGATTATGATCTTCTTCTATGTGGTCAACAGACCACTGATGGGGATACTGCCCAAGTCGGACCTTCGATCGCAGCACTTCTTGATATTCCTCATATCAGTTATGTGAGAAAACTAATAAGCAATCCTCATACTTTTACAGTTGAAAGTATCATCAACGATGATCGACTCATCGCTGAAATCAAGAAACCTTGTTTATTGACCATCGATAAAGATTTCGCCCAAGCCAGATATCCATCCTATTGGAAATTGATCGAAACCATCAATACTCCAATTCAAATCATTACCTTAGCTGATCTTAAAAATCCTGATACGATCAATCATATCGGTCAAGCAGGGTCTCCTACATCAGTACTTAAAATCTATCCACCAGTACACGAAGTCATTTCTAAGAAACTAAGTGGTAAATCAAAAGACATCGTAAATGAACTCGTAAATTATCTAAAAGATGAACATCTCATCGAAAGGAACAGCAATGAGTAGGATCGTTATTCGTCATGAGGCCTGTACCTTATGTGAGGTATGTTTAAATGCGTGTCCATTCAATGCGATGGAGAATCTTAATGGGAAGATTGAGATCAATTCGAATTGTAAAGTATGCTCAATCTGTGTTAAGCAGTGTCCTGAAAAATGTATTTTAAAAGTAGAAGATGAATTGTTTCAAGTCGATCGCTCTTTATATAAAGGCATCATGGTTATAGGTGAGATGAGACAAGAAGATCTTCATCCAGTAACTTTAGAATTATTAGGAAAAGCTAGAGATCTGGCTGATAAAATCAAAGCCCCAGTGTATTGTATGATCGTTGGGGAAGAGTTATTAGATGCTGCTCAATTGTGCTTATCTTATGGAGCGGATGAAGTCTTTGTATGTGAAGATCGAGAATTGAAATTCTATAGAAGTGATATCTATGCGAAACTCATCAGTGATAGAATCAGTCAAATCAAACCAAGTGTGGTCTTAGTAGGCGCTACGCCTTCAGGCAGATCATTAGCGCCTAGATTAGCGGCGCTTCTAAAG
>CAIXIN010000235.1 GCA_903919545.1 uncultured bacterium
ACCAATTAGGAGAAACCATGTCAAAAGTCTATGTCGTTAGTGCCAAAAGAACGGCACTCGGTTCTTTTTTGGGCTCACTCAAATCTGTTTCCGATGGAGATTTAGGGGCAGCGGTTATCAAAGCTGTCTTAGCCGAAACCAAACTCGATCCAAAGCATATCGATGAGATCATCATGGGTAATATCTTACCTGCAGGTCAAGGCCAAGGTATCGCAAGACAAGCTTCCATTAAAGCAGGTGTTCCAGTCAGTGTTCCTGCTTATGGGGTGAATATGGTCTGTGGAAGTGGAATGAAAAGCGTAATGTTAGGATTCACTTCGATCAAAGCAGGCTTATACAATGTAGTATTGGCGGGTGGTATCGAGAATATGTCCGCAACACCATACCTAGTCCCAAAAGAAGTTCGTACTGGAGTCAAGATGGGTCCATTAACGATGAATGATCATATGCTAACAGATGCCTTATGGGATGCTTTCGATGGTCAACACATGGGTGTTACCGCAGAAAACATCGCAACCAAGTATAAGATCTCGCGTGAAGCTCAAGAAGCTTTCGCAGTTGTTTCTCAACAAAGAGCCATCAAGGCTGTAGATAGTGGTGAATTCAAAGATGAGATCGTTCCTCTTACGATTAAAGTTGGTAAAGAAGAAATGGTCTTTGAGAACGATGAATATCCTAATCGTAAAACAGACGCAGCTAAGCTTGCAAGCTTAAGACCTGCTTTCGTTAAAGAAGGAACCGTTACTGCTGGAACATCTTCCGGTATCAACGACGGTGCAAGTGTCATACTCTTGGCTTCTGAAGAAGCCGTTGCTAAGTATTCATTAGTTCCTCTGGTTGAATTGGTGGGGATTGGACAAGGCGGTGTTGAGCCATCGCTTATGGGTTTAGGTCCAACCCCAGCAATCCGACAAGCACTTAAACATGCGGGTCTAAAGATCGATCAGATCGATCTCTTCGAACTCAACGAAGCCTTTGCGGCTCAAGCCTTAGGCGTCGTTCATGAGTTGGCTGAAGAACATCACGTATCAGAAGAAAGCATACTCAATAAAACCAATCCTAATGGAGGTGCCATCGCTTTAGGTCATCCAGTAGGTGCCAGTGGAAACCGCATCATCGTGACCTTGGTTCATGAAATGCTTAAACGGGATCTTACTTACGGTTGTGCCTCCTTATGTATCGGAGGCGGTATGGGTACCGCTGTCATCTTTAAGAAATTGAAATAGAAAGAGGAAAAACACATGAGACTAGAAGGAAAAGTAGCCATCGTAACAGGCGGGGCTAAAGGTTTAGGACAGGCTATGGCAGAACGCTTCGCTTCAGAAGGATGTAAAGTCATCGCTGCAGATATGGGAGATCTTACTTACAGTAATCCTAACGTTGAAGGAATCAAACTTAACGTAGCCGACGCTGAAGGATGCAAAGTCTTCTTTGATGAAGTGGTTGCTAAATATGGAAGAATCGATATTCTAGTCAATAATGCAGGGATTACACGCGATACAACAACTCGTAAAATGACGGATGATCAGTGGGATGCTGTCATCAATGTCAATTTAAAAGGGGTCTTTAACTTAACACGTTATGTTGGACCTTATATGCAAGATCAAAAGAGTGGATCCATCATCAATATCTCATCTATCGTTGGGGTCTATGGTAACTATGGTCAAGCAAATTATGCAGCTTCTAAAGCAGGCGTTATTGGTTTAACTAAGACTTGGGCTCGTGAATTCGCAGCGAAGGGCGGTAATGTCCGTGTCAATGCGATCGCACCTGGTTATGTTATGACAGACATCTTAAAAACAGTACCTCAGGATCTTCTTGATAAGTTTGCTGCGATGACCATGATCGGTCGTTTAGGTCAACCTGAAGAGATCGCCAATTGTGCATTATTCCTCGCATCTGAAGAAGCATCCTATGTGACTGGCCATGTTCTAGAGGCCAACGGAGGCATGAGACTATGAAACAGTACGAACTTAAAAAAGTTCAAATTCCTTCAGGCGAAACCATCGCCTACCGTCATGCCGGACACGGAAAAGACGTTGTTGTTCTCGTTCATGGCAACATGAGTTCTTCTGTTCATTTCCAAACCACTATGGAAAAATTAGAAAAAGATTTTACTGTCTATGCAGTAGATCTTCGTGGATTTGGGGATAGTTCCTATAACGCAGAACTTAATAGTCTTCGTGATTTCGCATTGGATATCGAAGCTTGGGCTAAACTTATGAAACTGGATAAGTTCAGTGTCGTAGGTTGGTCAACAGGCGGTGGTATCGTTTTAGAAATGGCTGCGGATATGCCTGATCAAATCAAGAAAGTTTTACTACTAGACTCTGTAGGCATTAAAGGATATCCAATGTTTAAGAAGGGTCCTGATTATCAACCTATCTTAACTCAACCTATTACCACAAAAGATGAAATCAAAGTGGATCTCGTTCAGGTCGTTCCTATTCTTATGGCGTACGCCAATAAAGATAAGGCAACCTTAAAAGCCATCTGGAATGCGGTCATCTATAATAAAGTCCAACCTAATGAAGCTGATTATGAGCTTTATCTAGATGCGATGATCAAACAACGTAACTTAGTCGATGTCGATTATAGTTTGGTTCACTTCAATATGACCCATGAGAAGAGCTTAGTCGCAGAAGGTAGTGGACGTATCGATTTGATCAAATGTCCAGTTGTCATCATGCATGGACAAAATGATTACGTGGTTCCTTTTGCTTTCGCTTTAGAGATGAAAGCAGCGTTTGGGGATCGTGCTGAACTACTCACTTTTGAAGGCGTAGGTCATTCTTGTGTTACAGATGATCTAGAACTCTTCGTTAAAACATTGAAAGCGCATTTGAATTAGTATGAAGGAAAATATTGGAATCTTAGGATTGGGGGTCTACATCCCAAACACCACGATGAGCGCTGCAGAAATCGCAGCTGCCACCGACGGGGTTTGGTCTGAGACTGCCATCACAGAAAAACTAGGGATCGTTAAAAAGACCATTCCTGGTGAACATGATGGAACCCAAGAAATGGGAGCTTTAGCTTCCATAGAAGCACTAAAAGACGCGAAGATCGATCCGAAAGAGATCGATGTTATCCTGTGCTTTGGTGAAGAATGGAAAGAATATCCTTTGACCACCTCAGCACTTTATATCCAAGATCGCATCGGGGCGATCAATGCGTGGGGCGTAGATGTTCAAAATCGATGCTGCACCTCAGTCACAGCCATGAAGATGGCTAAAGATATGCTTATTGCTGATGAAGACATCAAAACGGTCCTTGTATGTGGAGGCTATCGTAATGGTGATTTCGTTGATTACACAGATAAAAACATGTCGATGATGTATAACCTTTCCGCAGGGGGAGGCGCCATCATCTTACGTAAAGGGATGGATAAGAATCTACTATTAGGGACAGGTCTTATTTCTGATGGTTCCTTAGCGAGAACTGCGGGGGTCGAAATCGGTGGTACAGTCCATCCGATCACTTCAGAAAACGCAAAAGAAGCTTCTAAGTCTTTACGTTTATTAGATCCAGAACGTATGAAGAATCGCTTAAATGAAGTCTCTAATGCGAACTGGTATAAATGTATCGATAAGGCACTTGAAAAATCGAACTTAACCCGTTCAGACATTGATTTCTTAGATATCCTACACATTAAACGTTCAGGTCATTTAGGAATGCTAAAAGATCTTAACCTTACAGAAGAACAAACAGTTTATCTTGAAAACTATGGTCATATGGGCCAAGTCGATCAGATCTTATCCTTAGCTTTAGGTCTTAAAGAAGGCAAAGTCAAAGATGGCTCTGTCGTCTGTATGATCGCAGCAGGTATCGGTTATGTCTGGGCAGCCAACATCGTTCGATGGGGAGCAACTAAGTGAGTACCTTTATCCAACTCGTAACGAGATCACTAGAAACCGGAAGCATCTACGCTTTAGCGGCTTTAGGGATCATCATTATCTTTAGGACATCATCGATTACCCATTTTGCTCAGGGTGCGATGGCCATGTTCAACACCTTTGTAGTGACCATCTTTTATATCAACTTCAAGATGCCTTTATGGATGGCTTTGCTTGGTGGGATAGCGAGTGCTTTCTTATCAGGTTTCTTAGTAGATTTCTTTATCATACGACGCACTAAAAAGGTATCTCCGGTAGCGAAACAGATCATGACCTTAGGTCTGATCATGGTATTCGTAGGGGTCATTCCTTTATTCTTCGGAGTAGAACCTCTCAATTTACCTAAGTTCTTCAACTCAGGAGAAATTGCCTTCTTAGGCGCAAAGATCTCCTATAATGGACTCTTCAACATCAGCTTCGGTTTGATCTTGATGTTTGTCTTATTCTATATCCTACAAAAAACTAAATGGGGTCTTGCGGTAAGAACCACTGCCAGTAACGATGTCGTTGCTCGTATGATGGGTGTTCCTACTCGAAAAGTCACCATGGCTGCTTGGGCCATAGCTGCAGGTTTAGGAGTCATCGCTGGGGTCATGAATGCCCCTACGACGACAGTAACACCTAACTTAATGGACTCCGTTCAATTGAATGCCTTGATTGCTTGTGTCTTAGGAGGTTTCCAAACTTTCTATGGACCAGTCTTAGGGGCTTACATCATCGGGATCGTTAAGAATCTATTTGTCTACTATATCTCATCTGTATGGGGCGATCAGTTGCTGTACATCAGTATCTTGGTCTTCATCGTCTTTAGACCTCATGGATTGATTGGCAAGAAAGTTATTAAAAAGGTCTAACTATGAAAAAACTACTTGCTCAAATAAAAGCTTATCCTTATACGAAATACATCTTATTGGGTCTTGTCTTAGCGACGATACCTTCCTTGGTTTATTTCGATGTGTTAAAGAGTTCTTATGTGACTTTAGTTGGGGTCGTAATGATCTATACGATCGTCTCCTTAGGACTTAATCTTCTCTTAGGGTGGTCAGGTTTGATCTCACTGGGAACAGCTGGATTTATGGGTCTAGCGGCGTATATCTCCGCATATATGACCATGAATCTAAAGATGCCATTTGAAGTGACCTTAATCGTGTCTATTCTTATCCCTGTAGCGATCTCTGTCTTGGTTGGTTTGATCTCCTTGCGTATTGAAGGACTTTATCTGGCCATTGCGACTTTAGCAGTTTCTGAGATCTTTAGAAAGACTTTCGCTGAATTTGAATTCATCACGAATGGATTCTCAGGCAAGTCTGTAAGATATCCTACCTTCTTTGGTTTCTTCAAACTAGATACCACAATGACTTATCTATTATTGGTGGTATTCATGGTCGTCATCATGATCTTGATCCATAACTTGATCAATAGTCATGTAGGGCGTGCCTTAAACGCTATGAGAGGCTCAGAAGCAGCTGCTCAAGCGATGGGAATCAATCTATTGAAGTATCGTCTATTGGCTTTCGCTTTAGCGACAGCCTTGACCAGTACAGCTGGTATACTCTATGCGCATTTTATTAAGTATGTAGAGCCTTCTAAATGGAATCTAGGTCTATCACTCAACATCTTAGCTGTCATCATCATCGGTGGCGTAAGAAGCATCATAGGGACTTTCGTAGGATCACTTGTGGTCTTTGCGGTACCTGATCTGGTCTTAAAACAGATCCCGTATTTCGGTAAGATTCCTAACTTTGCCTACATCATCAATGGGATCTTGATCATCGTCGTCATCTTGTATTATCCTGCGGGCTTGATCAGAGTCTTCAATGATGGGAAAGACGCAGTCGTTAAGTTGTTTAAGAAAAGTAGAGGTAAGACGGTATGAGTCATGTTCAACCTTTAGAAAAAGGCATCATATTGTCGATTGAGAATCTATCCATCTCCTTTGGAGGTATTAAAGCTGTAGACAATTTATCTTTCCAAATCAAGGAAAAAGAGATCTTCGGTTTGATTGGTCCCAATGGGGCAGGTAAGACAACGGCCTTCAATTGTATCACTCAGTTCTATAAACCCAATCATGGGTCCATCCGATTCTTAAGTAAGAAGGATGTCACCGTAGAACTCAATGAACATGCGGTCCATGAGATCATCGGTTTAGGTTTGGTTCGTACCTTCCAAAACGTAGAGTTGATCCGTGAACTGAGTATCCTAGATAATGTCTTGGTTGGTGCCCACATCGACTATAAGACAGGACTCTTTGGAGCCATGGTCAAAACCAGAAAAGCTAAAAAAGAAGAAGAAAGCTTACGTTTAGAAGCCATGAAGATCCTTCAATTCCTAGGGATCGCTGATAAAGCCATGTGGCCTGTTGGTGGACAACCTTATGGGATATTAAAGAAAGTAGAATTAGCACGTACCTTGATGTGTGCACCTCGCTTGATCATCTTAGATGAACCAGCAGCTGGACTCAACGATGTAGAAACCTTAGGTCTAGCGGATGTCATTAGAACCATCCGCAAT
>CAIXIN010000236.1 GCA_903919545.1 uncultured bacterium
AATGATTATGGATGCGGCAGAAAGCAGAGCCCCTCATAAAGTATGTCTATACATACAAAAACTGGCCGCAGCTTTCCATGCCTTCTATTCCGAATGTGTCGTCTTAAAGGAAGAAGAACCTTTGAGATCACAAAGACTGGCGCTGGTTAAGGCCACTCAGATTACCATGAGAAATGCCTTAGAGTGTATTGGAGTCGCAGCTTTAGAAAAAATGTAGGAGGGTTCATGACCAGTCGTTCAATGTGTGATGTAGCATTTGAGATCTTATCAACAAAGACAAAAGAAGTGCCTTTTATTGAGTTATGGGATGGGGTAGTTGCCCAAATGGGTTTTACACCTTCTCAAGCTGAAAACAAGATCGCTCAGTTTTATTCTGCTTTGATGTTGGATGTTCGTTTTGCGCCTTTAGAAGGCAATGTATGGGATCTAAGAACCCGTAGGACCTATCATGAGGTCCATGTCGATACCTCCAAGATCATCATCGAAGAAGAATTCGGGAATGGTGAAGACGAAGATGAATACATCGTCAGTGAAGATGAAGTCGATTTCGACGGTGTCAAAAAAGAAGAAGAAGAAGAAGAATAAGGGCGATAGCCCTTTTTTTATCTTATTGTCTTGATAATCCTGTTTTTCACCAATCTCACATAATTTTAAGTTTGAAGAGAACTCTCCAATAGTGTAGAATAATAAAGGGCAGATGCCCCCACTGATTATGGGGCATCTTTTATTTTATCCCGAGAGGAGATGAATTTCTATGACCAAGTACATATTCGTAACCGGAGGTGTCGTAAGCGGCATCGGCAAAGGTATTACCGCGACTTCTTTAGGTCGTTTGCTTAAAAACAGAGGACTTAAGGTCTTCATGCAGAAATTCGATCCTTATATCAACGTAGATCCAGGAACGATGTCTCCTTATCAACACGGTGAAGTCTTCGTCACCAAAGATGGGGCAGAAACCGATCTTGACTTGGGACATTATGAACGCTTCATCGATGAAGAGTTGACCCAAACCGCCAATATTACATCAGGGCGAGTATACATGAACGTTTTAACGAAAGAACGTCGTGGTGATTTTTTAGGCGCTACCGTTCAAGTCATTCCACATATTACCGATGAGATCAAAGCTAAGATCTATGCGGCTGGAGAAGAATCTGGAGCCGATGTGGTCATTACAGAGATAGGTGGAACCGTTGGGGACATTGAATCTCAACCTTTCATTGAAGCCGCTCGGCAAGTACATTCTGAACATGAAAAAGATGATGTCATCTTCGTTCATATGGTTTTAATTCCTAAAGTTCCTGGAAGTGGTGAACTTAAGACAAAACCGACCCAGCATTCCTATAAAGAACTCATGTCTTTAGGGATCAAACCTAATGTGATCGTAACGCGTTGTGAAGAACGCATCACTGATGACATGAAGAAAAAGATCGCCTTATTCTGTGATGTTAGGATCAATGCGATCATAGAATCTGTCAACGTAGAAAACATTTATGAAGTCCCTTTGAAATTCCAAGAACAAGGCTTCGATGATTATATCTTGCATAAATTCAATTTAGATCTTCCTGCAGCCGATATGACTGAATGGAAACAAATGATCTATAATGCGAATCATTTAAAGAGTAAAGTCACCATCGCTTTAGTCGGCAAATATGTCCAACTTCATGATGCTTATCTATCCGTAGCTGAATCACTTAAACATGCAGGCTTTCCTTTAGGGGTAAAGATCGATATAAGATGGGTCAATTCTGAAGAATTGACACCTTCTAATCTCTTAGATCAACTCGCTGGAGTCGATGGGATCTTGGTTCCAGGTGGATTTGGAGGAAGAGGTATTGAAGGTAAGATCGCTGCGTGTAAATATGCGCGTGAACGAAAAGTACCTTACTTTGGGATATGTTTAGGAATGCAGATCGCGATGATTGAGATCGCTCGTGATATCTGTGGTCTAGAAGGCGCTAATTCTACAGAATGGGATGAAGGCAATCCTCATCCAGTCATCCATTTGATGCCTGATCAAAGTGGTGTCACCAATATGGGTGGTACTCTACGTTTAGGTAATTGGCCTTGTAAGATCACTTCTGATACAAAAACAGAAAGTGTCTATCAACAAGACCTCATCTTAGAAAGACATCGTCATCGTTATGAAGTCAACAATGATTATCGCGATGTATTGACCCAAGCAGGGGTCATCTTCAGTGGTGTATCCCCAGATGATTATCTGGTTGAGATCACAGAGTTAAAGGATCATCCTTGGTTCGTAGGCTGCCAATTCCATCCAGAATTCAAGTCTAGACCCAATCGTGCTCATCCTTTATTCGCAGGATTTATCGGCGCTGCATTTAAATACAGTCAAGGTTTATAAAACAAAAAGAATGTAATGTGTGTACACATTACATTTTTAATTTATAATAGGTTTAGAGGATGTATGAAAAATAAACCGCTCAATCATCTTATTTTTGCCCTATTGGCTTGTTTTACCAGTATTGGTTTAACAGCTTTATCCATTTTACTAAAAAATAGTGAGAGATATTATTTAAATCTGATCTTTCTTCTTTTAAGTTCGATGATGGATCTTGGTATTCTATTCTTTATCTATACTGCCATCAAATCTATCTTCAAGAAGCATTCTGAATTGTCGATTTGGGTCGCAGGATTAAGTACGATCCTCATCAGTATCCTATGGCTATCGTTTAAGCTTTATGTCTTTGAAGGAATATTTGATGTATTAGAGGCAAGTTATCGACTATATCTATCTATACTCGATCGAATAAACTATGATGTCTTCGATGTGATCGTGACCTACTTTGGGATCACATTGTTTGCGGCGACAGATGTGATCAATCAGATGGTGATCTTTACCTTGACCATCTCTAGAAATGTCATTGCTTTTATACTCGTTCCATTACTACCTGGATTCATGATCTTTAGAGATCTATTAAACGGAACGGAAGAATATAAATTTACTAAAGAAGAAAAAGAGGATTTCGATGAACTTAAGCTTTGAAATGGCGGGATACTACGCTGAAAACATCAAGTTAAGAAGATCTCAGCATGGTTTCTTAGAAAAGATCGGTTTTAAGATCGCTGCTTTAAATTTAAACGATAAGGACAATGTCTTATCTTTAAAGATCAGTTTAGCTTTAGAATTCGATGACGTTAAAGACAATCAGATCGATTATATGATGGGCTTCATCTTAAAAGATCAAGCTCTACAACACCATATCTTAGAAGCCATCCAAAATAAGACCCTTCATGAGGATGAACTTATCAATACGACAGTCTCTGAGATGGCTGTGATCGCTTTCCCCTTTATAAGAGCTCATCTATTTAACCTTACCTTAGATAATCGACATCCTATACAGCTTCCTTTGTTTAATCTTTCCCCATTAACGTTAAAAAGCGGGATCGAGTTTAAACAGAAAAAACCAGATTATTCAAAAATAAGTTAAAAAACACAGATTTGTCAT
>CAIXIN010000237.1 GCA_903919545.1 uncultured bacterium
GTCACCAATGTTGCCCAATGGAAAAATGGTGGCCATAAAGGTTATACAGCAGGTGTTGATCTAACAGCAGCCTTCGCTAATTCTCCTCATACAGCATCATTACTTGCGACTTTAGAAGTCGTAGGAACCTTCGTTAAGTAATATTAATAAGTTAGCCATCTCACTTGAGATGGCTTTTTTGTTTATCTGCTTCAATGATCATCGATACTTCTTCTAAACTAAGTTGTTTTGTTTGAATCATGTAGGAAAAGTCTATTTTACTTAAATCGATAATGGCTTCATTTTTTACGCTCTCAATGATTTGATGAGCTAAAGAAGAAACCTTAGATTTTTCAAGAGGATCGGTGATCTGATTAGGGAAGATGATTGTACCAGTTCCCATGAAGGGTTGGATAGTAGGCGAATCATAAACTTTAAATGATCCATTCTCAATATGATCCGATAAACCATGACGCATTTCCCAAGCGATGAGTTTTTGTTTAAACTGTGACGCTATTTTTTCAATCGATGTATCAGGATGATTCATTAGATTAAATTGTTCACCAGGATCTTTGATTCGATCGATGAGTTCCTCTCTCGAACCTCCATAATAGTAAGTGTATTTATACTCGTGTGTTACGATGGAGATCCATCGTCTATCTCCACGACCATGTTCCATAACAGTAGAACTTCGATCGCTTAAATCAAATAGACTTTTACCCAAGAGTTCATGTTTTGCGGGATAAGGTATGCCTGTCAAATCTAGAATCGTAGGTAAGATATCGTTTAGACTAACAAATGAATTAGATGTTAAACCTGCTTTGATCTTAGAAGGATATCGTAAGATCATTGGAACTCGAGCACTTGAATCATGAGGTAGAAACTTTTGATACGTACCTAGATCACCCAACATCTCTCCATGATCTGAACAAAATAGAATCAAGGTATTATCGAGTTGACCAGTTTCTCTTAAGGCTTCTATGATACGCCCGACTTGAGAATCGACATAAGTTATGGCACTATAATAAAGCTCTTTAAAGCGCTTAAGATAACTCGGATCAGGATAATTAACGATGTTTTTGTTTTCGATGGCCAACCAACTTAAAGGATCGATCGCAGGAATGCATTCTTTGATTGGGGCATTTTTATAAAGATCCTTGTATTCCTTTGGGATGTCCAGAGGTGGATGGGGATGAATAAATCCTGACCACATCATAAAGGGTCGATTTCCTCCTATACGTTTAATGGTTTCTATACTACGATCTGCGACCCAAGTGGAACCGTGATGTTGTATCTCTACCATCGAAGTTTGAGGCATCATATATAAAGGATCTCTTACCCCATGAACAAATGAAAGTTCAGGATGGCTTTGTTTAAGATACATTGCGTAATCATCTTCTTCGCGATAATGCGGGATCTCATCCATCATCATATAGTGATGTATTCCACGTGCATCTCGATTAGGTTGAAAATGGATCTTACCTATGGCAATGGTTTCATAACCATTATCACTTAGTATCTCTGGAAAAGTAGGGAGATCAAATGGGATGTGTCTCACATGACCAAAATCATTATCGTCAAAACCATGGTGTTTACACGATAATCCTGTCAATAAATTATATCGCGCAGGTACACAAACAGGATTAGGAGAGTAAGCTTGAGTGAAACATTGACCTTCTAAAGCCAACTGATCCAAGACGGGTGTCTTGATGATCGGATTATGAATTCCTAAGGTGTCATAGCGCTGTTGATCGGTAGTAATAATCAGAATATTGGGTTTATTGTTCATATACCTAATTCCTTATAATTTTATTATACACAGGAGAGTGGTTCACTTGTGTAAAAAGGAAGAATATGTTATATAATGAATTGAAATCAGGAGACAAATATTATGACAGAAGCCTATAATATCGTAACTAATAAAACCTTAACTTATCAACAACAAGTCATCCAACTCGCTAAACTGGGAGAGAATACAGACACGTCTATTTATGTCGATCCTCAGTTTACCAAAGCCAAAGAAGAAGGCATGATTTGTGATCTTTTTGAAGGGGCTTTACCTTATCGTCCTCGTTATATCGTTCCTGATTATTCGATCTTAATGAAAAATGGCAGTGCTTTTCTTGAACTAGACCCTCCAAAAGATATTTGGGAAGCCACCAATGCCTTGTTGATCATGTATCGTCATGTGCCTTCTGTAACTACTTTCCCTGTTTTCTTGGGTAATTTAGATAGCTTATTGGATCCATTTATCGTAGATGAGAAAGAAGCTGAAAAGGCTATAGGTTTATTCCTTTTAAACATCGATCGTACCTTAAACGATTCTTTCGTTCATGCGAATATTGGACCACAAGATTCTAAAGCAGGAAGAATGATTTTAAGACAAACTGAAAGACTACAATGCGCTATTCCTAACCTTACTTTAAAATATGATCCTGAACTGACTTCAGATGAATTCGCAGCTTTAGCGGCGAAAACGATGTTGGTGACTGCGAAACCAAGTTTCGCCAATCACCGAATGTTTACATCTGAATTTGGGGAAGGACAGTATGCTTTAGCGAGTTGCTACAACGGACTAAGATTAGCTGGTGGAGGTTATACTTTACCTCGTTTACGTCTCAACAATATCGCTAAGAATGCTTCATCTCCAGAAGACTTCATCAACAATGTTTTACCTAAATATGCCTCATTGATGGCAGCTCATATGGATACTCGTATTAAGTTTATGAATGAAGAAGCAGCATTCTTTAAGAGCAGTTATTTGGTTAAAGAAGGCTTCTTAGATCCTAAGAACTTTGTTGGGATGTTTGGTTTGGTTGGCTTGGCTGAAGCAGTCAATACCTTATTGGGCAAAGACAGTAAACATGGCTATGGACACAATAAAGAAGCAGATGATCTTGGAGTTAAGATCTTGGCTTCATTAGATGATTTCCTCTCTAAACACAAAGCACCTTATAGTGAAAACAGTGGTAATAGATATTGGTTACACGCTCAAGTAGGGATCGAAAAAGATGGACCTGATTCATCTCCTGGTGTTCGTATCCCAATTGGAAGTGAACCTGAAATCTTAAAACAAATTCAACATTCTACCCGTTATCATAAATATTTCCCAACAGGTGTTGGGGATATCTTCCGTTTTGAAGAAACATGGATAAAGACACCTGAAGCCTTAGTCGACATCATTAGAGGGGCTTTAAGTTCAGGGATGCGTTACTTCTCTGGATACTGTGAAAATAATGATGTGGTGAGAGTTACAGGTTATTTGGTTAAACGTAGTGAAATCGCTCGACTTGAACAAAAAGAAGCCGTTAAGAATGATGCGACCATCTTAGGTCAAGGTTCTCGCGATCTAGCCCATGCTTTTGATAGACGGGTCGTTAAGTAATGGCGCAAGCCCCAATCAATAAAATCATCAATTTCTCTAGTGTAGATGGCCCCGGTAATCGGATGGCCATCTTTTTACAGACTTGTCCTTTTTCTTGTTGGTATTGTCATAATCCAGAAACGATCAAAGCCTGTATCCATTGTGGAGACTGTGTTTTGACCTGTCCTTCAGATGCCTTACACATGATTGATGGAAAAGTCGTATGGGATGAAGATAAGTGTACTCAATGCGATACTTGTATCAGAACGTGTAAGTATTCATCTACCCCTAAGATCCTTGAGATGAGTGCTGAAAGCTTAATTAAGCGCGTTAGAGAAGTGAAACCTTTCATCAAAGGAGTAACGGTCAGTGGTGGTGAGTGTATGAATCACCCAGACTTTCTTTTAGACTTCTTTACTTTAGTGAAAGCTGAAGGTTTAGGTACTTTACTCGATTCAAATGGTTTTCGTCGATTTGCGGACTACCCTAAACTTATGGAAGTCTGTGATGGGGTCATGTTGGATGTTAAGGCTTCTGATCCTGCTTTCCACCAAGAACTAACCAAGGCGGATAATTCGATGGTACTTCTAAATTTAGAACAACTACTCAATACACATAAGCTTCAAGAAGTTAGGATCGTTATCTTGCCTAATAAACCTGATGAAAACGAAAGAACCATTCGATATGTTGCTTCGATTATCCAAGACAAAGCTCCCCTTAAACTCTTAAGGTATCGTCCTTTCGGAGTAAGAGATGAAGGTTTAAAGGAATTAGGCATGGGAAATACCAGTCTTGAAGAAATGAATCGTTGTTTAGATTTAGCGAAGAGCTTAAACGTAAAAGACATAGAAATAAAATAAAGGAGAAAGATATGAGACCAGTTCATTCACAACGTATCAAAGATTTTCTTAGTTTCGATTTAGGGGTTTTGGATCTAAGTGCTTATCCTGTAGAAGCATTGGATGTGCCTTATATGGAAAACGGAAAACATGTCTATGATTTTTATCGTCAAGATAAAACAAAGAAAAGTCCCTTGGTTATTGTCGTTCATGGGGGAGGTTGGATCAGTGGTTATAAACGATCCAAGTTTATGGGTCCTATGATTAAGCCTGCTTTTCATGGGGTCGCGGTAGCCGTCATCTCCTATACCTTGGCCTTAGAAGCACCTTTTCCTCAAGCCATCTATGACATTAAGACCGCCATCCGTTATTTTAAAGCGAATGCGGAGAAACTAAACATCGATCCCGATAAGATATCAATATGGGGAGAATCCGCAGGTGGGAATTTAGTAGCCTTAGTAGGTTTGACCTTAAACACGGATTTTCATGATCTATCTCAAGGATATCCTAATGAAAACGAGGATCTTTCAGGGGTTATCGTTCATTATGGGGTACTCGATTTATTGGCGATGGAATCTCATAAAAAAGAACTTCATCTTAAAGATGAATGGGATAGCAATGATGAAGACCATTATATGACCTGGTGGTTAGGTCAGCCATTTAACAAAGATTTGAATTGGACCAAGAAGGCCAGTCCTATGACCTACGTTAAAAACAACAAGGTTCCTTTCTATCTGATTCATGGATTAAAAGATACGATGGTTCCTTGGCTTCAAACCTTAGATTTTGTGAGTGCATTGGGTAAAGAAGGCAAAGCTTCTGTCAAAGTAGAATTCATCGATAAGGCAGAACACACTGATCCATTATGTTTCAGTGATGAGATCATTAGTCGAATTGTTCAGTTTACAAATTCACCATTATAAGAGCCGAAATGTCGGCTTTTTTTATCAAAAGAGACATAACAAACGTACCCTTTCTCTTAAATTTTTAATTCAAAATCAGTTATTGTATAAACTATGTCAATGTTCACAATTCTTTCACATTTATGATTGAAATGGGTCGGTGTGTATAATATAATAACATTAAGTTAATCTTGATTGCACTCGATAGTGTTCAGGATTATTGATGCCTATATTTGTATTTATTGTGGTCATAAAATCAGAAAACTGATTTTTAATGATATGGAGGAAAAATGAAGAAATTATTGACTGTATTAGTTGTTGCACTTATGGCTGTAGGCTTAACTGCTTGTGCGCCTAAGAAGGAACCTGAAGCGACTGTAAAAGTTGCCTTGTTGATTCCGTTCCGTGGAGACCAATCCTATTTCGACGTTGTTGCTAACGGTATGAAGCTTGTTACCGAACAAATCGAAGGATCAGAAACCACCATCATTGAAATGGGTACTGACCAAAGTAAATGGGAAAACTTCTATCTAGATGCTTGCGAAGGTGACTATGATGTCATCATCGGCGGTAACTGGGAAGCTACTCCTACTTTCGAAAAAGTTATTGCTCAATTCCCAGATAAGAAATTCATCAACTTTGACAATTCAGCTGCTCCTACCAATGCGAATACCTATGTTATGTTCTATAAAGCGAACGAACTTGGTTATTTGACTGGTTTAGTTGCTGGTTTGGTCACAAAGACCAATCTTGAATACTCAGACGACACTGCTAACATCATCGGCGCCATCGGCGGGATGAACTTCGGTGGTATCAATGACTTCTTGTATGGTTACATCCAAGGGGCTCAAGCTGTTAATCCAGATGTTAAGATCATTGTCGGTTATGCTGGAAGCTTCAGCGATGCTGCCAAGGGTAAAGAATTGGCCTTGAATATGTATGCTGCTGGCGCAGACATCGTCTTCCACGCTGCTGGAGGAACCGGAAACGGTTTGTTCGATGCAGCTGTTGAAGCTCAACATTATGCTTTAGGCGTTGATGCCGACCAAGCTTTGTTGTTTGCTGCTGATCCTGCTAAACAAAAAATGATTCTTACTTCCGGAACAAAGAATGTAGACTTGGCTATCTTGCAAGCTGTTGAACGTTTCATGGATGGAACTCTTCCTTACAATACCATCGAAGTATTAGGTATCAAGGAAAACGGCGTTGCTTTAGCTGAGAATGCGATCTATAATGCTCTTCCTGCTTCGATTCGCGATGTCGTCGCTGCTTATAAAGCGAAAGTCGTTAGCGGAGAAATCGTTGTTAAAGATGCATTGACTTTGACTGCTGAACAATGGGATGCCATTCTTGCTGCAGCCGCACCTACTAATTAAGCTAGAACACGATTGAATTTACAAAGTGCTCTATACCTTCAGGTGTAGAGCACTTATTTTTCTGGAAAGGGAAACCCATGAACGATAATATTCTTGAGTTAACCGGTATTACCAAAATCTACTCCAATGGGGTCGTTGCGAATCGTAACGTAAGTGTATCTTTCCGTAAAGGAGAGATTCATTCTGTAGTTGGGGAAAATGGTGCCGGTAAATCGACTTTGATGAAAATGATATTTGGTATTGAGCATCCTTCAGTAGGAAAGATCGTTTATAAAGGCAAAGAAGTACATTTCGCCAATTCGATGGAAGCCATTAAGAATGGGATCGGTATGGTTCATCAACATTTCATGATGATCGATGACTTTACTGTGGCTGAAAACATCGTATTAGGTATGGAACCTTTAAAAAATAAAATCTTCCTAAATAAGAAAGAGTCTGTCCGAATTACCAAAGAGCTTGCCCAAAAATACAACTTTGATATGGACGTCACCTTACATGTTGGTCGTTTAGCAGTTAGCGCCAAACAAAAGGTTGAAATCTTAAAGACACTTTATAGGAATGCCGAAGTCATTATTCTGGATGAACCTACTGCGGTATTAACACCACAGGAAACTGAGGTTCTTTTTGATAATCTCAAGCATTTTAAAGAAATGGGACATACGATCCTATTTATCTCGCATAAACTGAATGAAGTTAAGGCAATCAGTGATCGCATTACGGTTATGCAAAACGGTGAAAGCCGTGGTACTTACGATAATAAAGACATTACGATCGATCAAATGACTGAACTTATGGTTGGTCGTAAGATCATTATGTCTTATGATCAATTCAAAGAACCAACAGATAAAGCGGTTATGGCTTTTAAAGTAGAAAACATCAATCTCAATAAGAAAGGCATCGAAGTTTTAAAACATGTTTCTTTTGGGGTAAGAGCGGGTGAGATCTTAGGTATCGCCGGTGTCCAAGGGAATGGACAAAATGAGCTTATCTCAGGCTTGGTTGGTTTGTCTCGTTTTAACACAGGAAAATGGTTTATTGAAAACAAGGAATTGACAAGTTTAACGATTGAACAAAAACGTCATTCTGGTTTAGCTTATATCCCTGAAGATCGAATGAAAGATGGGATCGCACAAGGAGCCAGTGTTGCCGAGAATCTTATTTCTTCCTACTATAAACGAGAAGACATCAACGGAAAGATCTTTATGAACAATAAGGGGATCAATACCTTAGCGAATCGTTTGATCGAGATGTTTTCAGTGAAGACAAAGAGTTCTAAATCTAAAATCGAAAGTCTGTCTGGAGGCAATATCCAAAAGGTCGTTGTCGCAAGAGAAACCAATACTTCACCGAAGATCCTCATCGCTGAACAACCTACTCGAGGCATAGACATCGGTAGTGAAGAGTTTATCCATCACGAACTGATCAAGATGCGTAATAAAGACGTGGCAATTCTTCTGGTCAGTGCCGATCTCAATGAAGTTATGGAAGTTAGTGATCGCTTGATCGTTATGTACGAAGGAGAAATCGTTGCGCATTTCGATACAGTCAAAGGCTTAACTGATAAAGAACTTGGTCTATATATGTTGGGCGCGAAACGTCAAGATGAAGAAAGCATTAGGAGGGCACTCACATGTTAGCTAACGAAAAAATCTTCCAAGCAGTTAAGATGTTTGCAGCAGTCTTATTGGCTCTCGTATTGACTTTCATCGTTCTATTGATGGTCAGTGATGAACCATTAAGAGCTTTCTCTTTGATGCTGTTTTCACCTTTAACTAAATTTAGATATTTTGGAAATGTTATAGAATTGATGATACCACTCTCTTTTGCTGGTTTAGCAACAGCGCTCTTATTTAGAACGAGACTCTTTAACTTAGGTACAGAAGGGATCTTCTACTTCTGTGGTATCGTAACGGCTGCCATTGCGACCCAAACGTTCTCAAATTCGACCTTACACCCCATCATTACGATCTTGATTTCTGGGATCGCAGGGGGTTTGATCGCATTGATCCCAGGCTTCTTTAGAGCTAAATTCAAAACAGATGAATTGGTTACGTCATTGATGATGAACTCTATCCTGTATGGATTGGGTCTATACATCATCAAATATTATCTACAAGCAACCGATGTTTCTGGTGTAGCTTCAAATCTATTCCAACTGACAGCTAAGTTACCGATCATTATCCCAGGGACAAGAATCCATTCGGGATTTGCGGTACTGATCGTATGCGTTATCTTGCTTTACTATATGTTGTTTCATACCAAGCTTGGTTATTCGATCCGTATGACGGGTCTAAACGGAGACTTCGCTAAATACTCTGGGATGAATGCTTTCTGGTTATTCTTAACGGTTCATTTTATCTCTGGGTTCTTAGGTGGAATAGGATCTTCAATTGAACTTTTAGGGATGTACAATCGCTTTCAATGGTCAACCTTACCTGGATTAGGTTTTACAGGCGCATTGATGGCGATGTTGGGTAAGAATCATCCTGTAGGGGTCGTTATCGCAGCCTTTGCGATCAGTTACTTACGTACAGGTAGTGATATCATGGCCAGATCAACAGATGTTCCTGTTGAGATCGTATCGATCGTAGAAGCTGTCATTGTCTTGTTTATATCTTCACAGTACTTCTTACGTAAATATCATGAACGTGCCTTGATTAAACAAGGAGGTAGTGAACGTGCCTGATCTCTTCGAAATCATCTTTAAACCTGAGTTTGGATTTACAGTCATAAGAGTTGTTGTGCCTATTCTATTCGCGGCTTTAGGAGCTTATATTGCTTCTTCTGCTGGAATAGGAAATATCGCTATGGAAGGTACGATGTTGATGGCAGCCTTTGTAGGAACGATTTGTTCGGCCATCTTTCAAAATCCTTGGATTGGTTTAATGTGTGCTGTATTATCTGGTGTCTTAATGTCTTTGATCTTAACTTATTTCACCTTGGTGCTAAAGACAAATAACATCTTAGGTGGGATTGCTTTAAATCTATTTGCGTCTTCGTTTACAGTCTTCCTATTGTTCATCGTTACAGGTTCAAAAGGAACAAGTGCTACTTTAGGCGCAAAGACCTTACCTAAGATTGATATCCCTATCTTAAAAGATATTCCAGTTTTAGGAACGATCTTCTCTGGACACAATGTCTTAGTTTACATTATGTTTGCGGCAGTCATCTTGGTTTATTTCTTGATGTATCAAACACCTTTAGGTTTACGTATCAAAGCTGTTGGGAAAGATGAACATGCGGCTGAATCTGTAGGTATCAATATCAATCGTATAAAGACCATCGCTTTGGTTCTAAGTGGCGTCTTGGCGTCGTTAGGTGGTGTCTATATGTCTATGGGTTATTTATCCTTCTTCTCAAAAAATATGACCAATGGACGTGGTTTTATCGGTTTAGCTGCGGCTGCGATGGGACACGGAAACATCTGGATGGTTACAATAACGTCCTTCCTATTTGGTGCTTTTGATGCCTTAGCGAATGCTTTAGCGTTATATGCCTTACCTTCAGAAATCATCATTACGATTCCTTATGTGGCTGTATTTGGAGCGATCGTCATCTACTCGATCTTTGAATGGAGAAACCGTAGAGCGAGAGGTGAAGAATGATTAAAGTCATCATGGATTGTGATCCTGGTCATGATGATGTCTTTGCTTTACTGACCTTATTGGCTCATCCTGAAAAGGTAGATGTCTTAGGTTTTACTACCGTAGTTGGGAATCAAACCTTAGCGAAAGTAACCGATAATCTTTTAAGAGTACTTACGCTTATTCAATCTGATGTACCTGTCAGTGCAGGCGCCTCTGTTCATCTCAATGGGTTAACCTACGTTCAACCAGGTGCTCATGGGGAAAGCGGACTCGATGGGGCAGCTTTACCTACAGCTAAAAGACAAGTCACAGGAATCCACGCAGTGGAATGGATCTATGAAACATTAAAGAATTCATCAGAAAAAATCATCTTGATCCCAACGGGACCATTAACCAATATCGCTCAGCTTCTTCAAAAGTATCCTGAAATCAAATCTAAAATTGCTTATATAAGCTTAATGGGAGGTTCTGTCTATCGTGGTAATGTGACCTCTCAAGCAGAGTTCAACATCTGGGCCGATCCTGAAGCCGCTAAGATCGTTTTTGAATCAGGTCTACCTATTACGATGAGTGGTCTTGAGGTGTGTCACGCAGCGAGTCTTCTTCATGAGGAAGTGGATCTGTTTAAATCAGAGAAAGCTGTCTCTAAGATGGTTCATGGCTTATTGGGTTTCTTTAATGCCTTTGCGAAGAATCTTAATCAACCAGGTAGTCCAATGTTTGATGTGTGTCCTGTTATGCATCTTCTATATCCAGAGTTATTTATTGGTGAACCAATGAAGATCGATATTGAAGTCAATGGGACTCATACTCGTGGAAAAACAGTTGCGGATACACGTTTATGGGCTGATCCTAAAGAAACCAATACTTTTGTCTTGATGGATGTTGATCGTCCTGCCTTTATTCAACACTTTATCGAAGCTGTTAAAATCATCGATGCGAGACTTGTATGAGTTCTTTTTGGGCTCAAAAGGCAATAGACTTTGAACCTACAATGAAAGTTTGGGAAGAAATCTTCTTTAAGATTCCTGAGCTAGGTTTCAAAGAAGTTCTTACTCGAAAAAAAGTACTTGAGCTTGCTCATACTTTTAATTTAAAAATCACTCAAGATTATGGGATCAATGGCTTCTCAATCACCATAGGTGAAGGATATCCTCATATTGGTCTTATGGCTGAGATGGATGCCTTGGTGGTACCAGATCATCCTAATGCCTCTGAGATTGATCATGCGGCTCATGCGTGTGGTCATCATCTTCAAACAGTTATACTCTTAAGTACCTTAAGTCTATATGATAAGTATCGTAATCGTTCACTAAAAGGAAGTGTTACTTTTTACTTCGTAGCTGCGGAAGAGTATGTGGATTTACAGTATCGTAGATCCTTAAAAGAAAAAGGTAGTATTAAGCTCTTCTCAGGAAAACAGAATCTGATTTTAGAAGAAGCCTTTAAAGACATCGATGTGATCTTATCATGTCATACAATGGGTAAAACTTCTCATCCTATGATTGAACTCAATTCTAAACTCAGTGGCTTTATTCATAAGACAATCACGTTTAATGGGAAAAGCTCTCATGCAGCTGTAGCGCCTCATTTAGGTGTCAATGCCTTGAATGCGATGGTACTAACTCAAAATGCGATCGCTTTACTCAGAGAAACCTTTCAAGAGAAGGATATGATTAGAGTTCATCTTATGAACTCATTAGGAGGCCAATCCATCAACGCAGTGCCTTCTAAGACCATCCTAGAGGGTTATGTTAGATCAATCAATCCTGAGAGCTTGAAGCGTGTCAATGAAGCCATTGATCAAGCTGCGATCCATTGTAGTCAAGCTTTAGGGGCTACTTGTGATATCCATGATGAGCCTGGATATTTACCATTGATCCAAAGTGAATCTTTAAATGAAGTCTTAAGACCTCATGCATTAGAATTGGTTTCTCAAGAAGGCATTCTTGATCATCAAGCGGGATTTGCCTCTGGTGATATAGGGGATGTATCCTTGTTTATCCCTACGATACAATTTGGATTCTCAGGATGTAAAGGTCTTGTCCATGGTTCTGATTTCTATATGGATAAGAGTCAAGAAGCCTTGGTTAACCCTGTGATCTTATATCTTGAAAGCATAGATGATCTACTGAGTAATCCTGTAAAAGTAGTCGAAATCAAAAAATCATTCGTCCCTACTATGAATTTAGTTGAGTATAAGAAACTACACCATATCGATTAGATCCCCCAAATCCTCTTAATAAGAGGATTTTTTATGAAGAAATCACGGTCCTCAGTATAAATGTTTAGAATGATACTATTGTTGTATAATAAAGGAAAGAAGGCATTGAAATGGATGGATTAAAGGCTTGCCTTTCATCAGCTTCTAATTCAATAAAGGTAGCCTTAGATCTTTCATTGATTGTCTTATCTAAAGGAAAGGCAAATATGAAAATAATTAAAAAAATAGTAACTGTCTTACTTATGGTCATCATGATTGGTCTTTTAGGTGCCTATTTCTATTTAAGCAGTCCTGAAGCTTTAGATCCTAATAGAATCCAGTGGTTAGAAAGTAGTCTTATCGCTCATCGTGGTCTTCATGAAGGAAATATCCCAGAGAACAGTATGGATGCTTTCTCTGCAGCGATAGAAGGTGGCTACATCATTGAGTTGGATGCCCAAATCACCAAAGACAATAAGATCGTAGTTCTACATGACAATGATCTTAATCGAATGTTGGGAATTGATAAGCTGATCACTGAGGTTACTTATGAGGAACTTCAAACATACAACATATTAGGTTCTGATCAAAAAGTTCCTTTACTAAGCGATGTATTAGCACTTGTGGATGATCAGGTTCCCTTATTGATCGAAATAAAAAATGATCTAGAAGTAGGATTACTAGAAGGGGCCTTGTATGAGGTGCTAAAAAACTATGAGGGACGCTTCGCAGTTATAGCCTTTAATCCTTATTCTCTCGCATGGTTTAAAACGAATGCGCCAGATTTTATTAGGGGTCAAGTATCAGGTCACTTTAGTTTATCAGAGGCAGATAAAGCAAAAGGTGTTAAAAGACTTGTCTATTATAAGAGATTTATGCTTTCTAATCTTTTGATGAATTTTGAAAGTAGACCAAACTTTATCGTATATGAGATCAAAGATACCCCATTGATCAGAATCCTAAGCATTAAACTTATGAATGTCCCATTGATTGGATACGCAGTTGATGATCAAGATGAATATGATCAAGTTAGTATGATGTATGATAATCTTATGGTAAATACAGACACAATTAAATAATGAATCGATGAAATAGTGAAAGATTACTGTTGTAAGCGCTTAATTAAAAATAGGGTACGAAATGTGATTAAAGTCACATCATATTGGTTGAAGTCGTGGTAAAATAATCACGCACTTAGGAGGCCAATATGCACAAAACATGGGAATCATTCAAAGCTGGAGTGTGGCAAAATGACATCAATGTCGAAGATTTTATAAGCCAAAACTTTACAGTTTATACAGGTGATGATCTTTTCTTAGCACCGATCTCATCCAATACAAAAGCTGTTTGGGAAAGATGCGAAGTCTTACTCAAAGAGGAACAACGTTTAGGAGTACTAGATATTGAGATGGACGCTGTATCAGGTGTCAATAATTTCAAGGCTGGATATATCATAAAAGAAAAAGAATCCATCGTAGGGCTTCAAACAGATGCTCCTTTAAAGCGTATCATCAACCCTTATGGAGGTATCAAATTAGCCTCTAAGATCGTAGAAGGTTATGGTCGTAAGATGAAGCCTGAATTTGAAACCTTCTTCAACGATTACTCTAAGACTCATAATCAAGGTGTCTTTGATGCCTATACTCCAGAGATGAAGAAAGCTCGTCATACGGGTCTTTTAACTGGATTACCAGATGCTTATGGACGAGGAAGAATCATAGGGGATTATCGTAGAGTTGCTTTGTATGGGATAGATTATTTGATTGAATCTAAGAAACTAGATCTTAATCTCATCACTGAAATCAACGATGTGACCATTCAATTACGTGAAGAAGTCAGTGATCAGATTCGTGCTTTAAAAGATATGAAGAAGATGGCTCTAGGCTATGGCTTCGATATTTCTTTACCTGCCTCTACTGCTCAAGAAGCTGTTCAGTGGTTGTATTTCGCATACTTGGCCGCTGTCAAAGAAAACAACGGGGCTGCGATGTCTTTAGGAAGAACATCCTCTTTCTTAGACATCTATATCGAAAGAGATCTAGAAAGCGGTCTCATCACAGAAGAACAAGCTCAAGATCTTATCGATCAGTTCATCATCAAATTGAGATTGGTTCGTCATTTGCGTTCTCCTGAATACGATGAATTGTTTGCGGGAGATCCTACATGGGTCACTGAATCTATCGGAGGGGTTGCCTTTGATGGAAGACCTTTGGTGACGAAGAACTCTTTCCGTTATCTTCATTCACTCACCAATTTAGGACCTGCACCTGAACCTAATATGACCATCTTATGGTCTGAAAAATTACCTGAAACTTTTAAACAATACTGTGCCAAGATGTCTATTGAGACAGGTGCCATACAATATGAGAATGATGATTTGATGTCTCCTTTATATCGCAATGATTATGCGATCGCGTGCTGTGTCAGTGCGATGGAAGTAGGTAAACAGATCCAGTACTTTGGGGCGAGAACCAATCTTGCGAAAGCTTTGCTATACGCCATCAATGGAGGCTATGATGAGATCTACAACGAGAAGATCATCGATGGGATCCCTGTCATAAGCGATGAGATCTTAGACTATGAGAAAGTCATGGAGCTTTATACCTTGACCTTAAAGAAAGTATCTGCGCTTTATGTAGATACGATGAATATCATCCATTATATGCATGATAAATATGCCTATGAGAAGAGTATGTTTGCCCTACATGATACGCATGTTACACGTTTGATGGCTTTTGGAGCTGCAGGATTGTCTGTCGTTGCGGATTCTTTATCTGCGATCAAATATGCGAAAGTAAAACCGATTCGCAATGAATTTGGGATCGCAACTGATTTTGAGATTATAGGAGACTTCCCTAAGTTTGGGAATGATGATGACAGAGTTGATGATATCGCAGTAGAACTCGTTACGAAGTTCTCAGGCATGCTGAAGGAACACCCTCTTCATCGAGAAGCAGTTCATACATTGTCTATCTTAACGATTACTTCTAATGTGGTCTATGGATTAAAGACAGGAACGACTCCTGATGGGCGTAAGAAGGGTGAACCTTTCGCACCTGGAGCTAATCCAATGCACGGTCGTGATAAGAGTGGTGCTTTGGCTTCACTTAACTCCGTGGCTAAGATTCCTTATGGGGACATCTGTCAAGATGGGGTCTCCAATACCTTCTCTATCTTACCTGAAACTTTAGGTAAGACCCAGAAGGAACAAGTCATCAATACGGTATCTATCTTAGAAGGTTATTTCGCTCAAAAGGCACATCACTTAAACGTCAATGTCTATTCAAGAGATGTCTTAGAGAAAGCCATGGCTCATCCTGAACTCTATCCTAACCTCACCATCCGTGTCTCCGGCTATGCGGTCCACTTCCATCGCTTAACAAGAGCTCAACAATTGGAAGTGCTCAATAGGACCTTCCATGAGTCAATCTAATTTAGGTTACATCAGTAAAATAGAACCCTTTGGGACCTTCGATGGGCCAGGGATTCGTTCGATCATTTTTCTATCCGGCTGTCCTTTAAGATGTGTGTATTGTCATAACCCAGAGACTTGGCAAGCCCACATTGGGAATCGTTATACTGCGACTGAATTGACAGAGATGGCACTTAAGAATAAACCTTATTACGGTAGTAATGGAGGTGTAACCTTTAGTGGAGGTGAACCTCTCAATCAACCTGAGTTTCTTTTAGAGTGCTTGAAATCACTAAAAGCTGCAGGGATACATACAGCACTAGATACTTCAGGCTATTCATTATCACCACTACTTCCTGAAATCTTAGAATATACAGATCTGATCATCTACGATCTAAAAGCCGCAGATGCTGCTTTATATGAGAAGATCACTTCTAGAAAAATAGAAGTTACAGAGAAATTCTTAGAGCTAGCTCAGAAACAAGGCACACCTTTATGGATTAGACAAGTCTTGGTTCCTCATCTAAACGATAACCAAGTCAATCTCTTAGTGACTGCCCAACGTATCGCGAAATTAAGTAATGTAGAAAAAATAGAGATCTTGCCTTATCATACTCTAGGCAAATCAAAATATGAAACTTTAGAGTATGATTATCCTTTAGGGAATACCCCAGCCATGTCGATGAGCGAAGGCCAGAAGTGGCAAGACCAACTCATCGATCTCATCTCAAGAATACAGTCCACTGAATAATCAGTGGACTTTTAATATAACTTCAGTTCTTTTGCGAAATCACTGTCCTCTTCGTTGGTTTCTTCTAGGAATTTTAACAGATATGCTTTCATAAACTCATGACGTTCTTTCCCGATTTCATTGGCTAAGGTTGTATTATAGTTCCCATTTAATTTAAGTAATTTCTCATAGAAATGATTAAGACTTGCGGTAGGAAGATTCTTATTCTTATAGTCCTCAGAACTTAATTCAGATCTAAACTTTAAATCTGGATTAAAGATCTCTCGATGATGGGATCCACCATAAGCGAAGGTTCGTGCGATACCTATCGCACCTACGGCGTCTAAACGATCCGCATCTTGAACGATCATCCCTTCTTTAAAGCTCATAGGACGATGAACTTGTCCTTTGAAAGATAGGGTAGAAATGATCTCAACGACTTGATCTATAAGATCCTTTGATGCGTTATTTTTAGAGAGCCAATCATATGCAGCTTGTGGTCCGGCTGCTTCATCACCAGAAAGTTTATAGTCTAAGACATCATGAAGAATGCTCGCTAAAATGATAACTTCTTCATTTACTGGATCTTTCTCTGCCTTAGCTAATCTAAGGGCCATCTCGCATACACGTTGAGTATGCCACCAATCATGACCCGTTGATTCTTGACTCATTAAATTTTTAACGTAAACTTTTGTTTTCTCAATCAGATTTTCCATTAGATAACCTCATTGTATTCATTATAAAGGATAAGATGAACGCTTGAGGTGAGAAGTGAAATTGAATAGGTGTGAACAAGCTATTGAGTGTTTAGAATATGATATGATGAACCTAAAGATATATGTTTATGTGAAAGGAAATCTATGAAAACCATCGCCACATTTTCTATCGTCGCTCGTGATCCACTAACTGGGGAGATCGGGATCGCAGTCTCATCTAAGTTTTTAGCTGTAGGATCAGCTGTTCCTTGGGCGAGAGCGAATGTAGGTGCGATCGCGACCCAAGCTTTAGCGAATCTAGAGTTTGGTCCTGTAGGACTTGATCTACTTCAAAAAGGATATTCAGCTCAGAAAGTATGCGATTCTCTTAAAGCTCGAGATCCTCATATCGAAGATCGACAATTTGGGATCGTGGATTCTAAAGGAAGATCAGCCACCTTTACAGGAAAGAATTGTTTTGATTATGCGGGAGGCATCGCAGAAGAAAACTTAGCCTGTCAAGGCAATATCCTTGTAGGGAAAGATACAGTTAATACTTTAGCGAAGACATTTAAATCCACTCAAGGGTCTCTTGCGTATCGTTTGGTTAAAGCACTAGAAGCAGCTCAAGAAGCTGGTGGAGATAAACGAGGAAGACAATCCGCAGCCTTATTGGTGGTCAAAGCCAATGGAAGTTATGGGGGATACAATGATCGCTACATCGATCTAAGAGTCGATGATGATCCTCAACCCATCAAGAAATTGATGGCACTTCTTCATCTTCATCAGATGTATTTCAATAAGACAGCAGAGGAAGATAAACTTATGATTGATTCAAAGATCGCCCTTAAGATCCAAGAAGCTCTTAAAAGCTTAGGGTATTATAAAGGTCAACTCAATGGGGAATACAATGACCAGACAAGAAAAGCATTCGATAATTTCTGTGGTTGGGAAAATTTTGAGGAAAGAGTAAACGAAGGATTGATCGTGGATAAAAACGTCTTGGATGTGCTCTTAAAGAAAGCTAAAACCACACTTAAATAAATCAAAGATAGTACACTTAGGGGTATAATTTTATAAAGATCTAAAGGAGAAGGTATGTTGATCATTGAAGGAGTAGTAGGGGTAGGGAAAAGTTCGCTTATGAATTATTTGGTTGAGGAAGGATTCACTCCTTTTCCTGAACCTGTCGTTAATAATCCAATCTTAGATCGTTTCTATTATGATCGTAAACGATATGCTTTTCCTTTACAGGTCTTCTTTTTAGCGAAAAGATTTGAGCACTTAACCGCTGCTGCCCAAGTAGAAGATGCGGTCATGGATCGCAGTATCTATGGGGATGGGATATTCGCTGCCATGCATAGAGAAACAGGGACAATGGAAGCTGAAGAATATGGGGTCTATGAACAGCTTTATAAGGTCATGATCGATGAAGTTAAGAAACCTGATCTCTTGGTGTATCTTCAAGTGAGTGTCGATGTAGCTATGAAACGTATTCAAAAAAGAGGTCGAGATTTTGAACAATCTGTTGAGCGTTCTTACTGGGAAAAGCTTAATCAGAAATATGAGGAATATTTCTCGTCTTATGATCAATCACCCATCTTGATCATCAATGTAGACCATCTTGATTTTGAAAGTTCAGTCGATGATCGTATCTATATTCTTATGAGAATCAAAGAGGCCTTAGAGAAAATATCATCACCAACCAAAGAATCCATCTAGAGGATTCTTTTTATATATACTTAGATTATTCATGAAGTGATACAATAAGGATGAAGAAAGAGGAGTAAATAATGAAAAACAAAATACTATTTTTAATGATAAGTGTCTTTGTCTTAGTGGCTTTATCAGGATGTATTCCAGGAGATGCTACCTCATCAGTAGCTCATCCAGCTGGTTTCTTCTGGGGTATTTGGCACGGATGGATCGCACCTATATCGCTCATCATTAGTATCTTCGATAAGAATATCCATATCTATGAAGTAGCGAACTCTGGTTTCTGGTATGACCTAGGTTATTATATGGCCATCATCGGTGGATTCGGTGGTTTATCACTTTCTCATAAGAAATGGCATAAGAAATAAGCACTATAGTTATGCAACACGAAATACTAAAATCATCTCCTTTATTGGATAAAGAGGGGAATGTTTCAGAGCCTGGGTATGCTAAGACTTTATTGCCCATCTATAAGAGAAGTGATATAAAAGCCAATGGCTTAAGAATCAAAGAATGGGATTATTATTTCGCAGGAAATAACCATTTTGGGATCGCACTTACGGTTGCGGATAATTCCTATATGGGCTTAGATTCTATCTCTTTCTTTAATTTCGATGAGAAAACTGAGATCACATCGAGCTTTATGAAGTTTTTTACCTTTGGGAAGAAGAATTTGCCTTCGTCTTCCTCAAAAGGGAATATAAGAGTCATAGATAAGAAATACATCATCGAGTTTACTTTAAAAGACAACCAACGTTTATTGGATTTCAAAGTAGAAAAATTTTCTGAAGGTCAACCCTTGATTGGGAGACTTATTTTAAGCAGTGCTCCTCAAGAATCTATGGTGATCGCGACACCTTTTGATAAACCAAAACATTTCTACTTCAATCAGAAAATAAATTGTATGAGAGTAGAAGGAACAGTAACGATGGCGGGGAAACCTTATGTGTTTACACCAGACAGTTCCTTTGCGGTATTAGACTGGGGTAGAGGCGTATGGACCTATAAGAATACCTGGTATTGGGGAAGTGCATCAGGA
>CAIXIN010000238.1 GCA_903919545.1 uncultured bacterium
ATTCTTATAGGCTTCCCAGGTTTGTTTCTCTTCAGCGAACTGTTGAAGACCCAGTTGGGTGATCTTATAATATTTTCTTTTAATGTTATTTTCTGTCAGTGTCATGTAGGAACTGACCCATTTCATGTTTTCTAATTTATGAAGGATAGGATATAGTGTCCCTTCCTTAAGTTGAAAAGATTGATCAGATAAGACTTCTAGTTCTTTGATGATTTCGTATCCATACATATCTTTTCGACTGATCAAACTTAGAATCAATAAGTTAGAATGACTCCCCATAAAGTTTTTATCCATACCTAGACCTCCTATGTTCATTATACATAGAGAGTCTATGCTTATCAAGGCATATTTCAAAGTATATATTTAATGTTCACTATAAACACCGTTGAATAAATCCAGTCTTGAAGATACAAGAGATATTTTCTTTGATATACTATAAACTAGGTTCACATGAAAAAAAAGATCACCCTTTCAGTTTTAGTATTAAGTATCCTCAGTCTTGTTGTTTTTTTTACTCTACAAAAAAAGGTTCCAGTCATCAATCCACCCATTGATGAAGAAGATAAAGAATATGATCTTAATCCTGAGGTTCCTTTCGTTATCGTCATCGATGCAGGTCATGGTCCTTTTGAAAGTCTTGATAAAGAACCCAACGCACCTGGTTCAACGAATATGAAATACAAATCTGTCGTAGGAGCCACTGGAAACATTACCCGTGTCTTAGAACGAGACATCAATTTAACCATTGCTCTACAACTTCAAACTTTATTAACTGAAGCTGGTTATACTGTCGTTATGACGAGAATCGATAATTCTGTCAACTTAAGCAACATCCAAAGAGCGACAATCGCCAATGAACATCACGCTGATCTTATGATCCGTATCCATAATGATTCATCATCCAATCATGAGAATCATGGGGCTTCAGTGTTGGTCCCTGCGAATGTGGGATATGCTGGTCCTATTGTAGACATCAGTGCTCAGTATGGAAGAATCATCTTAGATACACTTGTTTCTGAAGTAGGTATGGCCAGTCGAGGTGTTAAGACAAGATCTGATCAAACAGGATTCAATTGGTCTAAAGTACCTGTAATAACCATTGAAATGGGTTTTCTATCCAATCCAGAAGAAGAACAGAACCTAATTAACGCAAGCTATCAGACAAAGCTCGCCAATGCCTTATTTAAAGGGATAGAGGGATGTTTTGATGGATATAAATGGTATCCTCTTATCTATTAATTCAATCAACTGTGAGCCTCTCACAGTTTTTTATTTCATACGCTAGTTCACATAAGACCGTTCAACATGAAAGGAAAACCCATGGACCCACTCAAAGAAGCGCAATACAATCAAGCGTTAATCATCGTTACTTCGAATTTAAAGAACTGTCTTAATTTTCAAGACAAGTTTCCAGAAGGAAGTGCTCAAACATCTCTATTAAGAAATAGAATCAAAGCTTTATCCATCGCTCAAATCCTTCTTAAACAAAACTTAGATCTTTCTGTAGAACCTACTACCATTTCTAAAGATGATTTAATTGAATCACTTACTCCACTAAATGCGATCATACATAAATGTGAAAAAGCCCAGCTTAAATCTAACCCTGGCAGTTCAAATGAACTTCGATTATCAAAATTAATCTTTGCGATGAATATATGTATTGAACTGATCAACGATAAACTATAACTCGTTAATTCGCTACTTTTTGGTGAAATTGAGGTGAATCCATCGTCAAAGGTAAATATACCGCATTGATGGATTTTAAGTATTCAATGATATGAGGCAAAGCTAAGGCAGAGTTCTTATGATTAGGTCCATCATGCATTAAGACACAATTGGCTCTACCTACTTTGATCCCATTGATCACATTATTGAAGATGCTTGTTTCTGTATTCCCATATGCTGTGTCTCCTGATGAAACATTCCAATCGAAATAATGATAACCCTTCTCTTGAACACTTTGAGTTAAGGTCGTCATTATCCCTCGATTGAACCAACTGACTGTATTAGAAGATCCTCCTGGAAAACGAATGATCGTTGATCTGATCCCCGTTAGATCAAAGATATAATCCGATATCGCATTAAGATCATTATAATAAGCTGTTTCGGAAGCATAGATAGAGCTGTATTTATGAGACCATGAATGTAGACCTATTGTATGACCTTCTGCTACTTCTCTTAATATGACAGGTCCAGAATAAGATCTATGATAGAGAATAAAGAAAGTAGCTTTAACTTCGTACTTTTTTAATGTATCTAAAATACTGATGGTATCTATGAAAGGTCCATCATCAAAGGTAAGATAAACAGTAGTTTGAGGAAGATCCTCTA